>JBEENF010000148.1:0-8298 GCA_041192325.1 Verrucomicrobiota bacterium | reverse complement strand
AACCCGCGTTGGTCGGCGCCTCGGGGGCGGCCCCGGTCGGTTTCACCAGATCATTGCTGAGCAAATAATTTTCGACTTCCTCGCCGGAAATGTCGGCCAGCATCACGCCATCGATCTCGACGCAGGGTGATAGGGGCTGGCCGGACTTCTGCACCATCTCCGCGTAATTCGTGCGATTGTTGATGATGTCGATGTCCTCGAACGGAAGATTATGCTTTCGCAGAATGGCGCGGACGCCATTGGACCAGCCACACTGCGGCTTGAGATAGGCTTTGATCTTCATTCGGTGAACGTATGCGGCGGCAAAAGTGGCGCAAGGTAAAGGGCAGCGTTTTCCGCAATCAAGCACTGTCTTTGATATTTTTGGGACGAGGCGACGGGGGCGCACCGTCAAAAGTGTACGTGCTGGGACCACGCGCGACGGGGCCCGAACCGCCGGAAAGCCGCAGCGCGGCCGTGGTCGCGCCGGAGTTTTCGCGGCCCGCGGCCTTTGCGCCCCGCGGGGTTGCCGGGCATCGTTTTTCCGGCCGGGCCAGTTTCCGCTAGCCGCACTGCGCGTGTTCGCCTATCACGCGCCAGATGAAAGTCCTCGTGACCGGCGCGGCCGGCTTCATTGGCTACCATGTCGCGCGACGGTTGGCAGAGACCAAACGCTGTGAGGTGCTGGGCGTGGACAATTTAAACGACTACTACGATGTGGGCTTGAAACGCGCCCGGCTGGCGGAACTCGCGCCCTGCGCGGATTTTCGATTTTTACAGGCCGATTTCGCCGACGCGGAAAAATTCTCGGGTCTGGTGGCCTTCTTCAAACCGGATTACTTCGTTCATCTGGGGGCGCAGGCCGGCGTGCGTCTGAGCATGGAGAATCCGGCGGTTTACACCCGCGCGAACCTCGAAGGTTTTGCCAGTGTGCTTGAGGCGTGCCGGCGCACCCCGCCAAAACACCTCGTCTTTGCCTCCAGCAGCTCGGTTTACGGCGCGGGCGCCACGCCGCCTTACCGCGAAGACGACAACACGGATCAGCCAGTCTCGTATTACGGGGCCACGAAAAAGGCGAACGAGGTCATGGCGCACAGCTATGCGCTCAATCACGGGCTGGCGATCACGGGGCTGCGGTTTTTCACGGTTTACGGGCCATGGGCGCGGCCGGACATGGCGCCGACCGTGTTTGCGCGGGCGATTTGTGCCGGCGAGCCGCTGAAGCTCTTCAATGAAGGCAAAAACCGCCGGGATTTCACGTATATCGACGACATCGTCGACGGACTCGTGAAAGTGCTGCTTTATCCTCCCGCCGAGCGTCCCAGCCCGCCACTGCGTTTGTTTAATCTCGGGCATCACCGCCCGGTGGAGACGGTGCTTTTTGTGCGCATGCTGGAAAAACTTCTCGGGCGCCCGGCTAAAACAGAGCTGCTGCCCCCGCAGCCCGGCGATATGTTCGAAACGTGCGCCGATCTCACGCGCGTGCACGCGGCGATTGGATTCACGCCGAAAGTGCCGCTCGAGGATGGCCTGCAAAAATTTGTCGAGTGGTTTAAGAGATATTACCACCTGTGATTAACCGTTGTCCGTCTGCGCCTTGCCGGCGTTTTCTCGGCCCGTGAACTGGCTGTCCGTCCTTTCGGCGATGGTCGTCGCGGTCACCCTGGTGGGCGTTGCCGTCGGCCGCCTGCCGGTGTTGCGCATGAACCGCGCCACCATCGCGCTGGTGGGCGCGACCCTGCTGGTCGCGCTGGGCGCTTTGACGCTCGAGCAGGCCTATCTCGCGGTCGATTGGAACACGATCGTCCTGCTCTTTGGCATGATGGTGTTGAACGTAAATCTGCGCATGGCGGGTTTTTTCCATCTGGTCACGGCGAAAGTGGTGGCGCTGGCCCGCACCCCGCGACGCCTGCTCGCCCTGATCGTCGCCGTCTCCGGCCTTTTTTCCGCGATTTTTCTCAACGACACCATTGTGTTGGTCTTCACGCCGCTGGTGTTGGACATCGCCTTCGCTTTACGGCGCAACCCCCTGCCCTATCTGGTCGGCCTTGTGACTGCGGCGAATATCGGCTCGGTGGCCACCATCACGGGCAACCCGCAAAACATGCTCGTTGGCATCTCGTCCGGCATCAGCTTTGTGGATTTCACCGAAGCTTTGGGCCCCATCGCGTTGCTGGGGCTGGGGATCGTCTGGGGGGTGATTGTGCTCGTGTATCGCGCGGAGTTTCGGCCGGAAGTTTTCTCGACCCCTTACGACTTCGTCGCCGAAGTAAAATGGCCGCGTCTGCGCAAGGCATTGTTCGCCACGGGTCTGATGCTCGTGGCGCTGATCGCCGGCGCCCCCATCCCGCTGGCCGCCGTGCTGGCGGCCGCGGTGTTGCTGGTGACCCGTCGAACTGATCCGGCGCACGTCTTTCAGGAGATCGACTGGAGTTTGCTGGTGTTTTTCGCCGCGCTTTTTGTGGTCACGGGAGCCATCACCGCCTCGGGCTGGGGTGAAACATTGTTGCGGTGGCTTCAACCCCACGCGAATGGCGGGCCGGGACCGCTGACCGTTGTGGCGCTGGTGCTGAGCAATCTCGTTTCGAACGTTCCGGCGGTAATGTTGTTTCGTCCCGTCGTGCCCACGCTGTCCGATCCCGCCGGCGCTTGGCTGACGCTGGCGATGGCAACGACGCTGGCCGGTAATTTGACGCTGCTCGGGTCCGTCGCCAATCTGATCGTGGCGGAAATCGCGCGCGGCCGTGGCGTAACCCTGAGTTTTCGCGAATACCTGAAGGCGGGCACCCCCATCGCAATCATCAGCCTGCTGGTGGGCGTGGTCTGGCTCAGCTGGTGATGGTGGCCAGCCTCTCTGCCCGACAAACGAGACGTGCCGGAGGAGCGGCGTCGCTTGGGTGATTTGGTTTTTCGCCCGGCGCGTTTTGAGCGCCCGCTGATGGCGCGTGATGGCGACGGCAATTTGCTTTCGTCGTGCTGCAACGGACGCTGAACTCCAGCGCCGCCGCTCAGCCTCGATTATTTCTCCACTTGACGTGTTCAGATGAACACTTCATCGATTTTGGTCACTGCTCGGTCCTTGCATCGCCCCACCCGCTTCGCACGCTGACCGGTGCAATCGTCCTCTCCTCCCGTTTAAACCGTTTCCGCCATGTCCAAAGCCGCCGATACCAAGTCCACCCTCCCCGTCGCGAAGGGCAAACCCGAAGCCGTCGCTCTCGCCCATGCGCGGGACAAGAACATCGAGCTGGCCCTCTCTTCGATTACGAAACAGTTCGGCGAAGGCTCGATCATGCGGCTGGGCAGCAACGCCAAGATGAAAGTCGAAACGTTGTCGACGGGTTCCCTCGCGGTTGATCTGGCGCTGGGCGTGGGCGGACTGCCCAAGGGCCGCATCATTGAAATTTACGGCCCGGAATCCTCGGGTAAGACCACCTTTTGTCTGAGCGTGATCGCCGAGGCGCAGAAAAAGGGCGGGCTCGCCGCTTTTATCGATGTGGAGCACGCGCTGGATCCCAAGTACGCGCGTATCGTCGGCGTGAGCTTGGACGATCTGCTCGTTTCCCAGCCCGATAGCGGCGAAGACGCGCTCAACATCATGGAGACGCTCATTCGCTCCAATAGCATCGACGTGATCGTGTTGGACTCCGTCGCCGCGCTCACGACGCGCGCGGAACTGGATGGGCAAATGGGTGACGCCACGGTCGGCGCGCAAGCGCGGTTGATGAGCCAGGCCATGCGCCGGCTCACCGCGGTGGTCAGCAAGACGAACTGCGTGTGCATTTTCACCAACCAGATTCGCGAGAAGATTGGCGTCATGTTCGGCAATCCCGAAACCACGTCGGGCGGCCGCGCGCTCAAATTCTTCGCCTCCATCCGCATCGACATTCGCCGCAAGGACCAGATCAAGACACCGGAGGGCAAGGTCATCGGCAATCGGACCAAGATCAAAGTCGTCAAAAACAAGGTCGCTCCCCCCTTCACCGAGGTGGAGTTCGACATCATGTACGACGAGGGTATTTCCAAGATCGGGTCGCTGCTGGACCTTGGGCTGGAGCACAAGATTCTGGAGAAAAAGGGCGCGTGGATTGCCTACGAAGGCAATCTCGTGGGTCAGGGCCGCGACGCCGCGAAACAAGCCCTGCGGGAAAAGCCCGAACTCGCGGAAAAGATTTCCAAGGCGATTCTGGAGAAGGTGAACGTCGTGGGGGGCGCGGTTATCACGGGCTCGAACGGCGCTACGGCCGAATAGTTTCTGCGGCGGCAAAGCACGCGTAACCCCAAAGATAATTCTCCCCCTCTATTGGGGGTCGGTCGACGGCAGCCGGTCTGCGGCACAAGCCGGCGCGAGGCCTTTCGGGCTGGCGAACCGTCCGGACTGATTGTCCGCGCTTGGTCCGGACCGGGTCGCCCACCGCCGCTGGAGTGGAGGCGGCCGTCGAACTGGTCAGGGCGAGTTGCGCGTTCTCCCTAACCGGATTTGTTGCGGCATGATGCACCGGACGTGGCAGGAATTTATTACCCATTTTTGTGGTCGTTCGATGGTTGCCTTCGGATGCGCGCTCGCGGTCGTGGCGCAAGCGGCGGAGCGCAGACCGGCCAAAGCGACCAAAGAAGCGCAGGAAGCTCCTCCCGTGCTGATGTCCCGCACCGGCGGCGGCAACAGTTGGGCGGACGTCAAGGAACTCGCCGCTGCCGCCGAAACGGGGAATCCGAAGGCGAAGGCTCAGCTTGGGGAGATTCTGTTGCGCGGCGACAAGGAACAGGGCGTGGCCCAAGACCGGGCCCGTGCCCTCACCTTGCTGGAGCAGGCCGCGCGCGCCGGCGAAGGATCCGCGGCTTTCCGCATCGGCATGCTGCTGGACGACGGCGACGGGGTGAAGCAGGACCGCGAGCGCGCGGGAGCGTATTTTCGCGCGGCAGCGGCGGGCGGGGTCGCGGAGGCCTTTCACAACGTCGGCGCCGCGTTCGCCAGCGGGCGCGGAGCGAAGCGGGATTATACCGAAGCGCTTGGCTGGCTGATTTTGGCGACCAAACGAGGAGCGGATGCCGGCCCGGAAGTCGCGCTCCGCCAGCACCTTCAAGCCCTGAAACGCTTGGAAGTGATTGCCGCCGGCGAACGCCGCGCCCTGGCGATCGAAAAAGAATTCGCCGCGCGCAAGGTGACGGATCTCCTCCCCAGCCCCACGCCAATCTTGCTGACGGACAATGCCGCGCCGACCGGCCGCTGATTTTGCCGCCCGCTTGCGGGGAAGCAGTGAGCGTTTGGGGGGCCGCGTTGGGCGCGGCCGGGCAGTGGGTCGTTCCGGCGGCTGATGGCTGGCTGAAGACACTTGCCACCGTGGTTTGCCGATTGCGGGGACCGTCGGCATCCCTCTCTATCCGGCTATTTTCGTCATGCCTGCATCCATTCAATTCGTGACGCCAACTGTTTCCGGCGAAAGGCGAGAACCGGTCTTCCACGTGCGTGGATTGGCCCGGGTGTATGGTGAAGGTACGGCGGCGGTGACGGCCCTGGCCGGAGTGGATCTGGACCTGTATGCGGGCGAGCTGATCGTCCTGCTCGGCGCGTCGGGCAGCGGCAAATCCACGCTGCTCAATCAACTGGGCGGGCTCGATTCGCCCACGGAAGGCACCCTGCTCTATCGGGGCGCGAACCTCGCCACCTTCGATGAGCCCGCGCTCACCAATTTTCGTCGCGATGCGGTGGGATTCGTCTTCCAAGCCTACAATCTGATCCCGAGCCTGACGGCGCGTGAAAACGTGGCGCTGATCACGGAAATTTGCCGGGAGCCGATGGCGCCGGAGGAAGCGCTGGGGCTGGTGGGACTCACCGACCGCATGGACCATTTTCCCGCCCAGCTTTCCGGCGGCGAGCAACAGCGAGTTGCGATCGCGCGCGCCATCGCGAAGCGGCCGGATGTCTTGCTCTGCGACGAGCCCACCGGCGCGCTCGATTCGCGCACGGGCATCGCGGTCCTTGAAGCCATAGAGCTGATTAACCGCGAAATCGGCACCCTGGCCGTCATCATCACGCACAACGCGATCCTCGCGGACATGGCCGACCGGGTCTTCACGCTGTCCGACGGCCACATCGTCAACTTGCGCACCAACCCGCAGCGCGGTTCGGTGCGGGCGCTGGCATGGTAAGCGCCCGCCTACGACGCAGCGGCACGGCGAACGCGGCACGAGGCGCCGTGTCGGTATGAGCCTGCTCGACCGCAAATTACTGCGCGATTTGCGCGCGCTCAAGTCGCAGGCCCTGGCCGTGGCGCTCGTCATGGCGTGCGGCCTGGCGATGATGGTGATGACCCGGTCGTTGATCCTCTCGCTCGCGATGACCCGCGATTCGTATTACGAGGAGCACCGCTTTGCCCAGGTGTTCGCGCGGTTGAAGCGGGCGCCCGTCGCGGTGCACGAACAGCTCGCCGCTATTCCGGGAGTGGCCGCGGTTGAAACGGGCATCGCGACGCAAGTGACCCTGGATGTGCCGGGCCTCGCTGAACCGGCGGTGGGTCTCATCAACTCGTTACCCGAGCGCGGCGACGCGGTGCTCAACCGTCTTTATGTACGCACCGGGCGACTGCCCTCGGGAGGCACCACGCGGGGCCAACTGGCGGTGAGCGAGGCTTTCTCCGACGCTCACGGTCTGCAGCCCGGTGACGCGATTTCGGCGGTGCTTAACGGTAGCAAGCAGACGTTTCACCTGACGGGCATCGTTCTCTCGCCGGAGTTTGTCTTCGAGGCCCCGCCGGGCGCAGCCTTGCCGGACAACAAGACGTACGGCGTGTTTTGGATGCCGTACAAGGAACTCGCGACGGCGTTTCAGCTTTATGGCGCGTTCAACTCGGTCGCCCTCACGCTCGCACCCGGCGCATCGGAGCGGGAGGTGATCGCCGCCGTCGATCGCGTGCTTGAGCCTTATGGTTGCCGCGGCGCGTATGGCCGGGTTGAGCATCCGTCGAATCGCCGCGTCGATGACGAGATCCGGGTGTTGGAGGGACTTTCGGTCGCCTTTCCCCTGGTCTTCCTGAGCGTGGCCGCGTTCATGACGAATTCCGTGATGAGCCGGCAAATCGCGCTGCAGCGGGAGCAAATTGCGATGCTGAAGGCGTGTGGCTTCAGCAACCGCCAGGTCGGCACGCACTACTTCAAATTTTCACTGGCGATCGTCGCGGTCGGAGTCCTCGTGGGCGGCGTGGGCGGTGTCGTGCTCGGAAACAAGTTGGTCGTCATGTACCACTTGTTTTTCCGCTTTCCGCAGCTCGATTTCCTGCTCGATACGCGCGTGCTGCTGGCCGCAACCGCGGTGAGTGCGCTGGCTGCTTTCGTCGGCGTCGCGGGCGCCGTGCGACGGGCCGTGCGTCTGGCACCGGCCGAGGCCATGCGACCGGAAGCGCCCGCCAGCTACCGGCCGGTCTTGGTCGAGCGACTCGGGATCGCGCGCTGGTTCACGGTTTCCCTCCGCATGGCACTGCGCAATATCCAGCGGCGACCCATTCGCAGCGGGCTCACCTGCCTCGCCCTCGCCCTCGCCACCGGAATATTAATTGTGCCGAATTCGTTCCGCGACGGCATCAACTACGTCATCGATTTCCAATGGGACATCGTGCAGCGGCAAACCGTCACGCTGTCGCTGGTGGAACCGCAGCACGCGCGGGCGCTCGCCGACTTCAAGCACCTGACCGGCGTGGTGCACGCCGAACCTTTTCGCTTTGTTCCGGTGGAACTGCGCGCCGGGCCCATCACCCGGCGGATCATGGTTCAGGGTCTGCCTGAGCGCGGAACGCTCAGTCGCGTCATCGATGCGCGCCCACAGCAGCTTTCCCTGCCGCCCCGCGGCATCATTATGTCGGCGAAGCTGGCGGACGTCTTGCGGTTGGCGCCGGGCGATGAAGTCATCGTCCGCACGCTCGAAGGAGTGGAACGCGACGTCGCCGTTCCCGTCGTGGGTCTGGCGGAGGACTTCGCGGGGATGGCGGCTTACATGGAGCTGCACGCGCTTAACCGGCTGCTCCTCGAAGGCGATCGCATCAGCGGCGCGCATGTGGTGGTGGATGCGGGGCGATGGCACGAGTTTCTCCGCGACGTAAAGAACACGCCGCGGCTCGCGGGCTGCGTCATCAAGAATTCGATCCGCGAGGGTTTTCGCAAAACCACCGGCGAGAGCATCGGACTGCTGCAAAAGATGTACATGATGTTTGCGACGATCGTGGCGTTTGGGATTATTTATAACAGCGCCCGCATCTCGCTTTCCGAACGGGCGAGGGAACTGGCCACCTTGCGGGTGCTGGGCTTTAGCCGGCGCGAAGTGGGCGC
>JBEENF010000147.1:0-8340 GCA_041192325.1 Verrucomicrobiota bacterium | reverse complement strand
CGAAGGAGCAGGTCCCAGGTGAGGAGTATCAGCCGGGGGAGCGCATTCGGTGTCTGATGTTGGATATTGAAAGCACGCCGCGCGGTCCGGAAATCATCCTCACGCGCGCCAGTCCCAAGTTTGTCCGCCGTCTGTTTGAGCTTGAGGTCACGGAAGTGGCCGACGGCACGGTCAAGATTGAAGCATTTGCGCGTGAGCCGGGCTACCGCACCAAGATCGCCGTCACCAGCAGTGATCCAAAAGTTGACCCGGTCGGCGCATGCGTCGGCGCGCGGGGCGCGCGGGTGAAGACGATTGTGCGCGAACTTGGCGGAGAGAAGATCGACATCATCAAGTATTATGCCGATCCGCGCGAAATGATCATCGAGGCGCTGAAGCCTGCGCTGCCACGGGAGATCGTTCTCGATGAAAAGACGCATCGCATCCTGCTTAAAGTGGCTACCGACGACCTGGCCGTGGCGATTGGACGCAAGGGTCAGAATGCTCGTTTGACCTCCCGCCTGATCGGCTGGCGGCTCGATATCGAGGAATTCAAGGCGGTTGGCGCGGATCCGGAGGGCGATGCCAAACGCAAGTTGGTCGGCTCCCTGGGCATACCGGAAGCGACTGCGCTGCGGCTCGTGAAGGCCGGCTTCGTGTCACTCGAACTTTTCGAAGGGGTTGAAGCGGACGATTTGGAAGGCGCCGGTTTTACCGCCGAGGAGTCGGCCGACATCATCGGGCGCGTCCGCAAGTAAGAACAGTCATATCAACCATACCCAAACTAACGCTGCATGAGCATTCGCATCCACAAACTTGCCGAAGAACTCGGCTTGGAAAACAAGGAGCTGATCGCGCTCTTAAAAGAGCGCAAGATCATCGCCCCGGATGTGAAGTCTGTCTCCAGCACGGTCGACAATATCAATGCCTCGGCTTTGCGGGAAGAGTTCGCAAAAGTGAAGGCCAGTGCGCCGGCGCCCGAAATGCCCGCTGCGCCAGCGCTCGCTCCTGAGACCACCGGTGGTCTGCCCAAAGTTCACACTCCGTCCGGCGCTTTCGTTAAATCCAAACTTGATATCGATCGGGAAAAGGAGGTCGCTGCCGCCGCGAAGTTAGCCGCTGCCAAGCCGGTTATTCCCACTCCGGTTTCGCCGCCCATTCCGCCGCGCCCCGTGGCTCCGTTGCCCCAAGCGCCCCGTCCAGTTTCCGCTCCTCCTCCCATCGTGCGGGCGCCAAGCCCGCCGCCGCTGCCGCCCCGTTTGCCTTCCGTCGTTCCGCCTGCCCCCGCTCCCGCAGTGGTTGTTCGGCCGGCTGCGCCGGCGATAGCTTCGCCTGGAGTGCTGCCCGCGCCCACGGTTTCGCGTCCGGCACCCCCGCCAGCGGTAGTGCCACCGGCCACGGCCATTCCGGCTCCAGCGTCCGTGGCGCCCGGTCCCGTGGCCAAGGCTCCCGCTTTGCCTCCGGCGTTGCCCCCGCGGGCGCCTGCTCCCGTGATGGCGCCGCGGCCGCCCCCACTGCCCGCGACGCAAGCTGCCACCCTCGCAAACGCTGCGGTTCCCCAAATTACGATCCAAGGGGAAACCAAGATTCTGCACCTCAAGCCACCCATCGTGGTGCGCGATTTCGCGGCCGCCTTGAGCCTGAAGCCGTTCAAATTGATTTCAGAAC
This sequence comes from Verrucomicrobiota bacterium, assembly GCA_041192325.1. Taxonomy (GTDB): domain Bacteria; phylum Verrucomicrobiota; class Verrucomicrobiia; order Opitutales; family Opitutaceae; genus ER46. The sequence goes on along the minus strand of JBEENF010000147.1, from coordinate 6,693 downwards.
TCAACCAGTTGGTCGGTTTTGCGGCCATGAACTCGACCATTGAGGAGGCCGTCGCGCAGAAGGTGGCCGAGAAGTATGGTTTCGTGCTTGAGATCAAGCATCGCGGCGATCCCGCAGCGCAACAGGCGGCCAAGGAAAAGAAGGAAAAGAAGTCGGTGGAGGAGGACGAAGGCAAACATCTGGTGTCGCGTCCCCCCGTCGTCTGTATTCTCGGGCATGTTGACCACGGTAAAACGTCCCTGCTCGACGCCATTCGCAAGGCGAACGTCGCCGCGGGAGAGGCCGGTGGCATTACCCAGCACATCGGCGCGTATCAGATCGAATATAACAGTCGCAAAATTACGTTCCTGGACACTCCCGGCCACGCCGCATTTACAAAGATGCGCGCGCGCGGTGCGAGCGTGACCGACATCGCGATTTTGGTGGTAGCTGCTGATGACGGTTTCATGCCTCAAACCGACGAGGCACTAAAGATCGCGCTCAACGTCCAGCAGCAGCAGCCGGACCGCTTCGCGCTCATCGTGGCGGTGAACAAGATGGACGTGAAGGGCGCCAACATTGAGCAGGTGAAAGCTCAGATGCAGCAGCGCAACATCGCCCCGGAAGATTGGGGCGGCGAGACGATCACGGTTCCGGTTTCAGCGATCAAAGGGCAGGGGATCAACGAGCTGCTGGAAATGATTCTCTTGCAGACGGACGTGCTCGAGCTGAAGGCCAATCCGAAAGCCGAGGCCAGTGGTGTGGTGATCGAATCCGAAATCGACTTTGGTCGCGGGCCGTTGGCGACGCTCATTGTGCACCGCGGCACATTGCGCGTGGGCGACTCGGTCGTGTGTGGCCCGAATTATGCCAAGGTTCGCGCCATGTTTGATGATCAGGGCAAGAATGTGAAGGAGGCGACCCCAGGCACGCCGGTGCGCGTCATCGGATGGAATGGCACGCCCGACAGCGGCACGGTTTTCCGGGTGGTCAAGAATGCGCGCGAGGCCGAGAAACTCGCTGAAGAGGAGCAATTCCGGGCCAAGAAGGAAACCACCACGGCGGACGCAGTGCCCAAGGAAGTGTCCGTGGAAAAGCTGTTCGCGAACATCGCGGCGACGCAGGCAAAAGTGCTGAAGCTGATCGTTAAAACGGACGTATTCGGTTCGTCCGAAGCGGTCCGCAGCGTGTTGGAAGGCATCAAGAGCACGAAAGTTTCACTGGAAATAGTGGCGATTGACGTGGGCTTGGTGACCAAGAACGACGTGCTGATGGCGAGCGCCTCCAACGCGGTCATCATTGGATTTCACACGAAGCTGGAGAACGGTGTCACGCCGCTGGCGAAGCATCACGGTGTCCGCGTGGAGACCTACGACATTATCTACGAAATGGGCGACAAGGTCCGTGAGATGATGGCCGATCTGCTCGATCCCGATCTCAAGGAAACGAAGACGGGCGCCGCGGAAGTCCGCCAGGTGTTCCCGCTCGCGAAAGGTTTTGTGGCGGGCTGTCTCGTCACCGAAGGCAAAATCAACCGCAATGCATCCGCTCGCCTGCGCCGTGGCCGCGAGACGGTGCACGAAGGAAAGATCGCGACACTCAAGCGCTTCAAGGACGACGCGAACGAGGTTCGCGCGGGGCTGGAGTGCGGCATCAAACTCGACGATTTCAACGGCTATCAGCCGGGCGATGTCGTCGAATGCTACGAGGTTCAAAAAGTCAGGGCTGCGCTTTAGTAACCGCCTCGCCCGGGGGAGGACGGAAGGTTTTCTGCCGGGAAATCTTCAACCTCCCTTTCGCACAGCCCACCCCCGATGAGCACCCGCACCGTACGCGTCAACGAACTCGTTCAGCGCGAGATCAGCGACATTCTGCGCAAACGCTATCAGAGCGAATCGGTGGTGTTGACCATCACGGAGGTGCGCGTCTCACCCGATTTGCGTGACGCACGCGTGTTTGTGTCGGTCGTCGGCGACGAGGAAACTGCCACCCAAAAACTACGCTGGTTGCGCTCCAAGGCGGCGGAGATTCGCGCGGAGGTCAGCCGCCGGATCGTGCTCAAGTATCTGCCCAAATTCGAATACGTGCTGGATAAATCCGCCATTCGCGGAACGCGCATCCTGCAAATGCTCGACGACATTCAACCGCCCCCGCCGAAGGAGAACGAAGAGTGAGCCAGGCGGCGACCGGTCGCTCTTCTCCGCTGGAGAAATTCTATCCCGAGTTGTCGGACGCATGCGCGCGACTGCTGGCAACGCTGGCGGGGCGGAAACTGGCGATCATCGGTCACGCGCGGCCTGACGGCGATTGCATCGGCTCGCAGGTGGCCCTCGCGCGCGTGCTCATGACCAGAGGGTTCGATGTCATCTGCGTGAATCCGGATCCCGTTCCCCGCCGGCTTCAGTTCCTGGTGAATGGCATGAATTTTCTCCGCACCGACCAGGTCATAGAAAGCAGCGAGGAACGATCGGCCATTTTCGTCGATTGTGCCGACCATGCAAGGGCGGGAGAGCGGCTCAAATTGCGGTTTCCGCATCCGGTGGCCGTGATCGACCACCATCTCTCGAATGGGGGCTACGCCACGGCGAACCTGGTCGACAGCGACTCCGCCGCGACCTGTGAAATTCTGGCTGGAATGTTTTTCGACAATCAGTGGGTGGTGGATCCCCAATCCGCGCAGGCGCTCTATACGGGTATTCTCACCGACACGGGACAGTTTCGGTTCAACTCGACCTCGCGGCGTTGTTTCGTGCTGGCCGGGGAACTGGTGGCCCGGGGCGCGTGCCCCGCGGAGGCCGGTTACCAGCTTTATGAGCGCGAGACCGAGGGGAAGCTGCGTCTGCTTCAGCATTTTCTGGCATCCTTGCGCCTGGAGTGCGGCGGACGCGTTTGTGTGGGTATTTTGCCTGCGGGAATTTTTGTGAGCACAGGTTCCGATCCCGAGGACACGGAAGGGTTGGTCGACTATGCCCGTAGTATCGAAGGCGTGGATATCGGCGCCCTCATCGAGCAACGCCCGGATGGCAGCGTAAAAGCGAGCCTGCGCGCCAAGGATCCGGCTTATCGCGTGGATCTGGTCGCTGCCCAGTTCAACGGGGGCGGCCATGCCTGCGCAGCCGGATTAAATTTGAAGCACGAAACCGAAAATTTTTACGCCCGGCTCGTGACCGCGATGGCGCAAAGCCTTGCCCGGGTTGACGCAGGGAAAAGCAAACCTTGAGCCATGCTGGTCCAACCAAAAGAAATGGAGGGGGTTCTCCTCGTCGACAAGCCGGCCGACCATACGTCTCACGACGTCATTGCCCGTCTGCGGGGAAAACTAAAAATGCGCCGGATTGGCCACGCCGGCACGCTCGATCCGATGGCGACGGGACTGCTGATTGTCCTCGTGGGCAAAGCGACCCGGATTTCGCAATATCTCATCAGCCTCGACAAGGAATATGAAGGGGCCATCGAACTGGGCAAGGTGACCGACACCCAGGATGCGGAGGGAGAGGTAATGGAGACCCGTCCGGTCCCGGCGCTGACCGAAGCGCAGGTCGTGCAGGCGCTGAAGGGGTTTCTCGGCGATCAGTATCAGACTCCGCCCATGTATTCCGCGATCAAGATCGGGGGCGTTCCGCTCTACAAGAGCGCGCGGAAAGGCGAGGACGTGGAGCGCGAACCCCGGTTCATCCGGGTAATGAGCTGGGAGCTGACAAAGTTCGCGTCGCCGCGCATCGAGTTTCGGTTGCGGTGCACCAAGGGGACTTACGTCCGAACCCTGGCGCATGACCTCGGGCAAAAACTGGGATGCGGCGCCCATTTGGCCGCGTTGCGGCGGACTGCCACGGATAAATTTAATGTCTCGCAGGCGCTGACACTCGATCAGATTCAAGCGCTCTCGCTGCCGGAGATTGAAAAGCGATTGATTCACGCCCGCGACGCGGTGCCCAGTTTCGTCCGGTGAATGCGCGGCACACCTTCCCCAACCCCAGGCGCAAAAAGTCCGGCCGATCGACCAGCGCGAGGGGATTAGCCGGCAGGCATGGAAACGGCCCAACAGTTTGAAGGTCTGGAACGGGTGTTGCTACCCGCGCGCGACCTGCACCTTGCCATTGGAATGTTCGATGGCGTGCACCAGGGTCATCGCGCGGTGATTGATGCGGCCGTGGCATCTGCCCGGGCGGACCAAGGCATGGCCGCCGTGCTGACATTCTGGCCGCACCCGAGCGCGATCTTCCGACCGGAAAATCCAACGCGGCTCCTCTTTCAAGGAGGCACTCGAATGCGGGTGCTAAACCGGCTTGGCCTGGATGCGATCATCACCCAGCCGTTTAGTCGCGAGTTTGCGGAGATGGAGGCTGACCGTTTTGTGCCTTGGCTGAAGCAACGGTTGCCCTCGCTGGCCGGAATTTATGTGGGCGAAAATTTTCGCTATGGGCGCAACCGACGTGGCAATGTGGCGACGCTCGCCTCTGCGGCGGCAGCGCAGCAGGTGAGCGTGTTTTGCGCGCCGCCCGTGATCGTGGACGGGCTGCCGGTAAGCAGCACGCGTATTCGCGAACTCCTGACGGCAGGGGAGGTGAAGAAAGCGAATGTTTTATTGGGGTATCCCTATTTTGCGCACGGAATTGTCACGCCCGGCAAACGTCTGGGCCGAACCTTGGGCTTTCCGACCTTAAACCTGCCGTGGACTCCGCCGCTGCGCCCGCGCCTGGGCGTTTATGTGACCCGGATCAGCGGTGAAAGATCGTCCACGCCGACGCCAGCGGTCGCAAATTACGGCCTTCGTCCGACCGTGGAGCGGACCACGGAGCCGCGGCTCGAAGTGCACGCGATCGGGACGTGCCCCTTCGGTGAAGGGGACGAGATCACGGTGGAATGGCTCCATTTTCTACGGGCGGAGGCGGCGTTTAATACCTTGGACGAGCTGCGCACTCAAATCGCGCGCGATCGCACAGCGGCGCAGGCATATTTCAACCAACCCCACTGACACCTTGTTCGCATCGAGCAAGGCCGTGGCGATTCGAGGACGAGGTTATCGACTTACGTCGAAGACGGGAAACGGGGTGGGTGGTCCCAATTCAAATCGGCGGGAAGGTTTGTCCTTCCCGCCTACCGCACCTCGGGGCTGGATCCCACCGGAGAGACCGTCTCCAGTGCTTTAACAATTTCGAGCGGATCAGGGGCGTACTCGGGCAATCGTTCCCTGGAAAAATGTCCGTACGCCTGGCGGGTGAGTTGGAGCGCATTGGCAAAGGTCGCGTGCGCCAGGAGTCGGTTTCCCATTCGCTGATAGGCGCGTCCGGCCTCGACGTTCAAGGCCGCATAAATCAGCACCTTGTTGCGCGCGACTTCCGGATCTTCTGCCTCGCTCAGCATCGCGTAATGTTGGTCAGGGGTGAACTGAAACAGCTGATTGGCTTCCATGGCGAAAAGTCGTTCACAGGCGGCGACCACGGTCTGCAGCGCTTCCTGTTCGCGACCCTCCGAACGTTTGAGCAACGCACGCGCGAGGAGCCGGTTCACCTCATCCAGAATGCGCAGAATATAATCGCGACGCGAGGTGATCATAAAGCGCGCAGGCGGACCCGCATGGGCCCGGTTGTTCGCCGCCCCAACCGTCCCTTAGGTCCAACGCAGATCTGTCCGCGACAAAGGCATTTCGCGGATACGTTTCCCCGTGGCGGCGAAAATCGCGTTACAGATCGCCGGCGCGACCGGCGGTAGGGCCGGTTCACCCAATCCGGTCGTCGGAAAGTCCGTCTTCAGGAAATGGGTTTCGATTTTCGCCGGAGCGTCTGTGATCCGAATTAGCGGATAATCGGTGAAATTACTCTGCACCACCCGGCCGCGTTCAATGTTCAACTCCTGCGTCAACAGTACGCCCAGCCCGTCGACCACGGAGCCCTCCACCTGATTTTCCGCCCCACTCAGGTTAACAATTTGCGCGCCGATATCAGCGCCCGTGACAAAGCGATCGACCTTGAGCTGTCCGTCCTTTGTCACGGTGACTTCGGCGACTTGCGCAAAGTACCCGCGATGGCTGAAGTGAAATGCGATGCCGGCGCCTGAGCCTTTGGGAAATTTCTTTTTGCCCCAGCCCGCCTTTTCGGCGGCAAATTTGAGCACGTTGCGCATTCGCGCGACGTTATAGCCCGGAGCGGCTTGCTTGCCGGCGGGAGCGGCGCTCGCCGGCATCTCGTCCTTGTTGCCCAGCAATTCCAGGCGAAGTTCCAACGGATCGCGGCCGCCGGCATGGGCGAGTTCGTCGATGAAGCTGTGCATCACCCAGGCAAAGACACAACTGCCTGGCGCGCGCCAGGGGCCCATGGGCCAGCCCGTTTCGAACATCGTTTGCTCCGCTTGATAATTGGCGATCCAGCGTCCCGGAAATTCGTCGCCGCTGAGGGAGCCCCCGCTGCCCGGCGCGCCGCCCTCACCAAACGTGAAGAAGTGATTCTTCCAGGCCACGACTTTCCCCTTGGCATCAATGCCGCCTTTGAGGAAGTGGAGGCCACCGGGGCGGAATTGGTCGTGACGGAGGTCGTCCTCGCGTGACCATGTCAGCTTCACTGGGGCGTTTACTTTCTGCGCGATTGCAGCGGCTTCGATCAAATAATCAGCGCCGATGCGGCGACCAAATCCGCCGCCGGCGCGGTTGATGTGTAGTTTGATTTTGTCCGCAGGAACGCCCAACACGCGGGTGACCATGCCCACGCCGATAGAGGG
>JBEENF010000146.1:0-8354 GCA_041192325.1 Verrucomicrobiota bacterium | reverse complement strand
GCCCGTATCGCGCGCAAACCGGGCGCCATAGCCGAAGACCACGAGATCCGGTCCCGGGCCGCCCGGCCGGCTCATCAGGTCAGGGTAAAGCTCGCGCCAGCCCTTGCCGGCCCGGTGGCCGTTGGCGGGCCCGGGCGGGCTCGCGAGCGTGGCATACTCGGCGAAGGCGGAGTGCGCCTCGACGAGAAACGACCCGCTGACCACCATGGAGTTTAGCATGATGCGGTCGATGGGCAGATCGTAGTTTCTGAGCAGCGCCGTGCGCATCCGGCCCCACGCCATGAAATAAAAATTCCAACGCGGGTAATAATCGTTCCACTCCGGCCGGCCGATCCGCGCGCCGTCGAAATCACGCTGCTGCGGCGCCTTGAAGGTCGGCGACTGCGGATTTTCGTCGTAGAAATAAAGCGGCGGATTAGCGTCGCCCGCGTCCGAACTATGGCCGGCATGCAAAATGTGCAGAGGCTCGCCCCGCCACAGCTTCTGCATCGTGCGGGGAATGTGCCGGTACAGGGTCGGCACGCTGCGGGCCGCCGGCAGCCGGTTGCGCGCCTCCGAACCGGACGCGAGGCATGGGGCGTAAATCCACACGTCCTGATCCGATCCGTTGTGAAACTCGACGGTGACCCCTATCGTCATCGGCTGCGGATCCTTGGCCGCCACGGCCGGCGACGCGCCCGGGGCGGAGCCCAGGATATCGACGTTCGCCAGCTTGAGCTCAAAATCGCTGTCGGCGCCGGACGTGCCCGACGCTCCCGGAACGGGGATCAACTCTCCCCGCGCGGCGCGCACGAACGTCCGCTTGTGTGTCTGCCCACTGTCGCCGGGGCTCCACTCGCCCGCGGCCCCGTCCACCTGCATCGACAAGATGCTCGCGCGCAGCGCGTCCGGTGCGGCCTGATGACCAAAGACCGACAGGCTCACGCGATCGCCCGGATCGAGCCCCGCCTCCGCCAGCAGTAAAAACTGCGACGGCCGTTTCCCCGGATGGATCACGACGATGCCCTCGACAGGAAATCCGGGACGAAACGCCGCGACGCCGGGCGCCCGAAACACCTCGCAATCGCGGTATGCATCCTAATCCCAGCCCAGCACCGCGCCTGACTTGCCCGCCGTCGACTCGCCCTTACGGGAATTTTCGAAGGCGTGGAAATTGAACGCGGCGTTGACCAGCAAGTTCACCCGGCCGGGTTCCGCCCGCGTGTCGGCCACGCCCAACAACGACACACCCAGCAGGAGGATTGTGATGCGAAGGAAGGGAATCGAAGCGATCATGATCGACCTTGGAGTAACGACAACGGGTGGGACTAACCGTCGCGGCACGGGAGAAAAGTCGCGACGGCGGGAAAAACGGACGGGGCCGGCCAACCGTGAGAGTTCGATTGATTCGGGACAAGCGCCGAGCGGCCGAGCGGCACCGACGGGCCGCCGTGCCCGGCGGCGCGGCGTGATCCACCCCGACCTCTGCGCCATGGGCAACGACCGAGGCTGACGTCCAGGGGAGCTTTGCTCCGCCCTTCGCGGCATGGCCTACGAGCGCACCGACAGCTTCTTGAAGGTCTTTTCGATGTCGGCCATCAGGTTGATGACCGAGTTCACGCCCGCCTCGAGCATCTGCTCGCCCTTCGCGGGAGTGGCCTTGGTGGCGTCGCCCCAAGTGCCCGTGCGGGACATCCGGTAGACGCTACCGGGGGACGAAAAGAAAAACGCTGTATGCAGCGCGGGTGATTTGGTGATCGTTTCCGGAAAATTCGGAAACTCAGCGTTGGCCTTTTCCATGTCGACCAGCGCCGGGTTGATCGTCAGCAGCGGGGAGACTTCGCTTTCGCCCGCGTGCATGCCCTTTCCACCTTCGCTCATGACGCCCCATTGCTCCGGCGTCAGGCCATCCCAGCAGTTGAAGGGAAATGCCTTCGCTCCCTCCGGGAGTTTCTCGGCGGCCTGGGCACACGCGTAGGCGAGGGCATACGTGTTGTCGTAATGGACGTTCAGATACACGATGCGCTTGAAGCCTGCCTTGCCAAACGAGAGCGCCAGCTCCCGGACCACCGCCATGAACGTCTCGACGCTCAGGCTGAACTCGCTGGTGAAACCACGATGCGGATACGACAGCGTGTAGCTCAGCGGCGGCGCCACGAGCGCATTGCCCTGGCGCAGACAGACGCGCCGGGCGATTTCCTGCGGGATGAAAACATCCGTGCCGATCGCGGAGTGCGGGCCGTGTTGCTCCATCGCGCCCACCGGGACGTAGAGGGTGTGGTGCTTTTTAAGAAACTACTCGATTTCGGAGTTGGTGTTATCGGCGAGGAAGACGGAGGGGGGTTTCATAATGGCGGCGGGAACGGAGTTTCGATGGTCCGTGGAAGTATCGCAGCAAGGATCATGTAAATTTATCTGCGGCGCCGCCCAATGTGCTGCATCCTCCTTCGATTCGGCGAGAGCGAAAAGATGACATGGCGCGGACAAGCGAGGCGCGAGATGCCAGGCAGTCAGCGCTATGACATCTTTTCCTCCGCCTCAGCGGATCTGCCGATTGCGCCGGGACTTGAGGACGCCTGTCGCACCGAGGGAACGGCCGTCGTTTGTCCGCTGCTGAGCGCGCCGTTGAAACTCCCTGCACGGTCCTGTGCGGTCGCGCCACAGACTTCGTCTAAGGTCCAATGGGCGACAAGGCTTGGCCTGGGCGCGGAGCAGGCCGGTCACGTGGACCAGAAGTGCCCGCGCCGTCCCGGACAGTTTACTGGCGAACCACGGGTTCGAAGTGGTCTCTTGATCCCTGACCCGTAGCGTCCTTTCCCCCTCTTTTTCAGCGTAAAACAGCCGGGGAAAGCGCCTAAACTCTACGAGGTCTAGCTCGGCGGCCGGCCCGTCCGGTCGAGCGGCCATGGCGCCAACACAAGGGCGTGGCAGTTCGAAAAGTCGTCACGTCGGGCCGAGCCTCGCCGTCCCAATCTCGCTGCCGTCCGGGCCCTTGGAATTATATTTTTTCCACGGCTTCGTTGCCGGATGTGAAACCCATCAATCCGGATTAGGTGTCACCCATCCTGCCGGTTTAAACCCGTCGTAAACCCCAAACCCCAAGACCCGGCCCTATCTGCTCGGCCCCTCCCCCTTTGCACTTGAAGGCCGATCAGACTTTTTGCGGAGCGCCACACGGGTGGAGCGGTTGAGTTCATGAATCACGGCGTGAAGCCGCTCCTACAATTCGACCAGGCGCGGCCCCCATTTTGCGGCTAAAGCCCGTGTCACTTTATCAGCGCAGCAGCGCTTGGAGCGGCGCTGCGATCGCCTGGGCCCAGATTTCGTAGCCTGCTTCGTTGGGATGCGTGCGGTCGGGCATCACCTTGCGGTTTATCTCGCCATCGGACAGGAGGAATTGTTTCCCGATATCCAAGTAGTGAATATACTGACCGTCGTGCAGCGGCGCGATGGCGGCGTTGATCTCCCTGATCTGTTTGCGCTGCTCGTCGTTGCCGCGCGGGAAGATGCCGAGCAGCAGAATCTTCGTTTGCGGCCGCTTCGCCCGGATAGATTGGACCACGGCTTGCACTCCTGCAATCACCTCGGGGGTTAGGTTGCGCGGTTTGCCGGTGGCATGTTCGACGCCGGTGTTATTCGAACCAATCAGCAGGACGATGGCCTTGGGCTTGAGGTGATCAAGTTCGCCCTGATCGATCCGCCAGAGAACGTGCTGCGTGCGGTCGCCGCCGATGCCGAAATTAAGCGCGCGCATCGGGGCAAAAACGCTGTCCCACACCCGTTTCCCGCGCGGCACCCCGTTGCGCCCTTCCTCGCGCCACATGTCCGTGATCGAGTCGCCGATGAAGAGCACCCTGCACGGCTCCTGCCGGGCGATTTGCAGGAACTCCTCGTGCCGCTGGATAAAAGCCTGGCCGCCGAAGCGGCCGTCATCGGGATCGCGGGGCGCGGGAACGATCGCGGTATTGGCCAGCGACACCGAACCCCCAGCGGCGAGCGCCAGAATTAAAACGACAAGAGATGGAATGGGCATGGGGTAATCAGCGCGGCTCCGTCCGGTCGCTGGTGAGAGGGAGTGCAAATCACATTTTCAACAGCTTGTGAAGCGCGACGGAGCGGATGGCGCGAGCGGGTGAATGGTTCAAGCCGTCAAGTTCATGATGGAAATATCCTTGCGCCCTCTGCGGCATGCTCCCGCTGATCTCGCGCCTGAGAGTTGCGTGGCTTTCCGGATGTGACGGTCGGGTTTCGGGTATTTCCGGTTTCGGGGGCACAATTCTGATCCACTTCCGCGTCCAGAATTTTCTGGCTGCGACGAAGCGCGCGAGTCACCGTCACGGGTGCTGTGCGATCGTTCTCAGGCTCATTTGTTCACGTTTAAAATGATGAAGTGCGGGCAGATTGTTGGTGCCGTGATGCTCGCGTTGGTGGTGGCGACGGCGGCGGCGCAGCTCCCGGGTGCCACGCTGGCTGAGCCGGCCGGAGACCTGGCGCAACGCAACGCCGACCAGTGGGATGCGTTTCTGCTTAACCGCATCGCGGAAGCGAAGGCGCAACGGGGTGAGCGCTGGCAGCGCACTCGCGTCTCGCCCGACGCCTATGCGATTTCGGTGAAATCGAATCGGGACCGTCTGGCGCAATCCGTCGGCGTGATCGACTCGCGCGTGGCGGATCCGAAACTTGAAATGCTCGCCGATGCGGGAAACCCCTGGCCACTGGCCGAGACGGCCGCCTACTCGATCTGGCGCGTGCGCTGGCCGGTGCTGGATGGCGTGGACGGCGAGGGCGTGCAGCTGCGACCCAAAGGCAAACGCCAGGGCTTCGTCGTTCTACTGCCCGATGCGGATCAGGAACCCGAAGTGTGGGCGGGGCTGGCGCAGCGCGAGGGCGTGACTCCGGCCTTTGCCCAGCGGCTGGCGGAGGCGGGCGTCGAAGTGGTGATCCTGGCGCTGGTGGATCGTGCGACCACGAATTCGGGCGACGTGCGGGCCGGAGTGATGACGAACCAATCCCATCGGGAGTGGCTCTATCGGCAGGCGGCCCCGGCGGGGCGCCACATTATCGGTTACGAGATTCAAAAGGTGAGCGCGCTAATTGACGCGCGGGTGCCAAAGGGTGGCGCGCCGGTCGGAGTGTTTGGCTACGGCGAGGGCGGACTCGTCGCGCTTTACGCCGCGGCCCTCGATCCGCGGATCGGCACCGCCGGAGTAAGTGGATATTTCCAACCGCGCGAACGGCTGTGGGCCGAGCCGCTTTATCGCGAGGTGAAGGGGCTGCTCAACGAGTTTGGCGACGCGGAGATCGCCTCGCTCATCGCGCCCCGGGCCCTGCTGGTCGAGGCGGCGGCCGGACCGCGTGTGGGAGCGCCCGCGCCGCGTAAGAGCGGGCCGGCGACCAAACTCGGTGCTTCGGCGGGCACGCTGGTCCCGGCGAAAGAGAGCGAGGTGAGCGCGGAGTTTGAGCGCGCGCGCGCGCTCGTGGGGGACGCGTTGAGCAAGGGCTTCCGGCTCGTGGCGCCGGCGGCCGCGCCGGGCGGTGAGGCGATGCAGGCGGCCTTCGCGCAAGCGCTCGGCGTGGCGTTGAAAGGCACCGCCGAGCCGATCGCTCCGGGGGCAGAACGGGTGGGGTACGCGGCGACGCGACAGGCCCGGATGGTGGCCAGGCTGGGTGATCATGTGCAGGCCGCCGTGGCCGCCAGCGAAGGCGTGCGCGACGCGACCTTCTGGAGCAAGGTCAAGCCGACGTCTGCCGCAACGTGGCCCGAACAAGTGGCGCCGCTGCGGCAGCGCTTCACCGAGGATTTCATCGGCTCGATCCCGTTGCCAGAAGCCCCCCTGCGGGTTCGCAGCCGGCCGATGCCCGAATTTTCCACGGAAAAATTTTCACTGTTCGAGGTGACGTTCGACGTGATGCCGGGGATCGAGGATTGGGGCTTGCTGCTGCTGCCGACGGGACTCGCCCCCGGAGAGCGGCGGCCCGTGGTGGTCTGCCAGCACGGCGCGAATTCAGCGCCGGCCGACCTCATCGCAAGCGAAGGGCAGGATAAACGCGCGGCGTCGATTTACCGGAGGTACGCCGCGCGCCTGGCGGAGCGCGGCTTCGTGGCCTTTGCGCCCTCGATGCCCAATCACAGCGGCGGCGAGCGTTTTCAACAACTGGCGCGCAAGGCCACGCCACTCGGGCTCTCGATCTTTTCGCTCGTGACGGCGAGCCAGACGCGTCTGCTGCGCTGGTTGCGGGAGCAGCCGTTTGTCGATCCGTCGCGCATCGCGTATTACGGCATGTCTTATGGCGGGAAGGCCGCGATGCGCGTACCGGCGATGCTGACGGACTTTGCGGCCGTGGTGGTGGCGGGCGATTTCAACGATTATGTGCGGAAGATGACGCATCCCCGCGCCGACAAAGCGGGGGCACTCTACAATTCCTCGCCCGACATGATCGAGTTCGACCTCGCGAACCGTTTCAATCACGCGGAGATGGCCGCTTTGATCGCGCCGCGGCCCTTCATGGTCGAGGGTGGTTACCAGGATCGGGTGGCGCCCGCCGATTGGGCCGCGGGCGAGTATGCCAAGGTGCGGCGACTCTACCTGCGCCTCGGCGTGCCGGATCGCACGCAGTATTTTGCCTTTGATGGACCGCACACGGTGATGGGCACCGAGACCTTCGCGTTTCTGCATCGCGTGCTCGCCTGGCCGGCGCCGTGAAGGTCGCTGTTCAACCTTGAACGAGAACAAGGTTGATCCGTGCGCGGCGTCCGGCACCTTTTTCGCCATTCCCACGGTCTCGCCCCAAGACGTCCGCTCTCCCGGCAATGGCTCCTTTCCCGATCCGATTAGCCGCCGTCATTTCATTGCCTTGACCTCCGCTCTGGCGGGCAGTGTCGCCTTCCGCGTGGAAGGGGCGGTGATTCGCAACGCCGCGTGGGCTGGCGAGGTCGGAGTGACGACCTCGTCCTTTTTCCGGCACATGATCAAGGATGGCACGGACCGCTATTTCGATTTGTACGAATTGCCGAAGGTCATGCGAGACGAGCTGGGCATGAAGGTCATCGATCTCAACACCGGTACCCTCGACACCCGTGATCCGGCGAAGCTCGATCGCTTCCGCAAGGCGCTCGACGATGCGGGCTGCGTCGCGACCAACCTCAAGGTCAACGCCACGCGACTCGGGGTGAAAATTCTCGATCTGCCGATTGACGGTCCCGACCGCGCCACCCGCGTCAATTCGCTCGACGGTTACCGTGAGTGGATCCTCGCCGCCCATCGCGTGGGCGTGCGCTGGGTGCGCCCTTATTTTTCGGAGCGGAAGCCCGACTTGGGCATCCTGAGCGACAGTCTTATGCAGCTCGCCGACTTTGCCGATCCGCTCAGCATGACGATCGTGCTCGAAAATGGCGGCTGGGTGCAGAGCGACCCGGACGCGATCCCGCGACTCGTCGCGGCGACGCGGGGTCGCATTGCGGCCACGCCGGACATTGGCGCGTGGGAAAAAGGCGCGCGCGAACCAGGCCTGAAGAACGCGTTTCCGCATGCGGTGTCGTGCGATTTCAAGGTCGGCAAGCTCGGCCGAAATGGCGCGCACACCGCGTACGACATTCGGCGTTGCTTCGAGCTGGGCTGGCAGGCGGGCTTCCGCGGTCCCTGGTGGCATCGAGCACACGGGCGAAAACACCACGGAATTATTCCGCGAACTCAGATTGATTCGCGACGAGTTGAAGACGTGGATGCGCGAGGCAACTGCGGTGGGGTCCGCGGAAAAGTAGCGTGAAGTAAGGTCATGCCAACGGACGCGAGCGCAGTTCCGACGCTGCCGCCCTTGTTTCTGGCGCGGCACAATTTTTTGCTTAATCACAACCTGGTTTATCAGCGCCCCCTGCTGAAACTCGATTTAATTTCCCGGCTGGCCTTCCAACGCGCGTCGCGCCCGCTGGCGTCGCTGGCGGCGTGCGCCTTGCTGACCGCTTTCTCCCTGGCCCAAGTTGCGCCCGCCAGCGCTCCTTCCGGGGAGGGCAAGGTGGTGCTCTCGCCTTTCGAGGTGAAGGCCGACTCCGACAACAGCTACGGCGCGTTGAACTCGAACTCGATCACCCGGTTCAACACGGAGCTGGCCAAGCTTCCGGTCTCGGCGGACGTCATGAGCAAGACGTTCATGGAAGACGTGGCCGCCGTTTCCGTGGAGGCGATGATCTCGACGTATTCCGGCGGCGGAGGCTTCGCCAACTTCAACGCCGCATCGGGGGCCGCCGCCAATCAGCCGGGCGAGAACAACAGCCCGGCGTTCACCACGCTGCGCGGTCTCACGGCCTCGACCACGCGGCGCGACGGCTTCATGTCGATGACGACCTTCAACAGCTCGGGCAGCACGTCCGGCGGCTA
>JBEENF010000145.1:0-8418 GCA_041192325.1 Verrucomicrobiota bacterium | reverse complement strand
ATGTTTGTGGCGCTTTGCCAGACGGCGCGAAACTGCGGCTCGATGCGAATGGGGCGTGGGACCGCCGGCAGGCCGAGCGATGGCTCGAGCGCTGCGCGGATCGCCCGGTCGAGTTTTTGGAGCAACCCGTGGCGCGGGATGCGCGGGGGGCGGCGGATCTTTTGCTGGGCCTCGCGCATAATTTTCCCACGCCCATTGCGCTCGATGAATCGTTGGTCAGTGAGGGCGACATTGAGCGCTGGCTGGGCGCCGGCTGGCCGGGAGTTTTTGTGGTGAAGCCGGCGCTTTTGGGCGACGTGGCCGGCGCGGTGGCGAGCCTGCAAAAAGCTGGCGCGACGGTGGTGTTTTCGTCCGCGTTGGAGACCGCGGTGGGGGCGCGCGCGGCTTTGCGAGTGGCGCTCGGATGGACGGGAAATGCGCGGGTTCACGGTTTCGGCGTCTGGCCGTTGTTTGCCGATGGCCGTTTCAACGGACCCCACGCCACGCCCTTTCTGCGTGCGGAGGATATTCAAAGGATCAACGGGGAGGCCGTGTGGAACGCTCTGAGCTGATCGAGGTGCTGCGCTTGACCGGCTGCGCTGAGGAGCGAGCGGGGTGCGTTTTAATGACGGATCCGAAGTGGAGTGGGGCGGATCGCGCGGAAGCGGATCGCATCGTCGCTATGACTCGCTCCCGTGCGATCAGCCCCGGAGAGCAGCCCGGCTGGCTCGGAGTTCGAACGGGTGGCTCGGGCGGGGGAGTCAAATTTGCGCGGCACGACGAGCAAACGTTCACGGCGGCCGTAAGAGGATTTCAAGCCCACTTCGGTCTGGCGCAGATCAATGCCGTCGACGTACTGCCCGCGCACCACATCAGCGGGCTGATGGCGCGCGTGCGTTGCGCCGCAACCGGTGGCCGACATGTGTCGTGGGATTGGAAGCGGCTGGAGGCGGGTGACGCGCCAGTATTGGGCGCGGGCCTCGATTGGGTGATTTCACTCGTTCCGACGCAGTTGCAGCGGCTGCTGAACAACGACGCTGCCACCCAATGGCTGCGTGGTTTCAGGATTATCTTTTTGGGCGGAGGGCCGACCTGGCCGGCGTTGGCGGAGGCTGCGGCAGCAGCGGGTCTCAGCATTTCCCTGAGCTACGGTATGACGGAAACGGCCGCGATGGTCACCGCGCTGTCCCCCGCAGATTTTCTGGCGGGGGACCGAAGTTGCGGGCCGGCTTTGCCGCATGCGCGCGTGTCGGTGGATGAAGCGGGCGTCGTGCGCGTCGCCGGCGAATCAATTTTTCGCGGCTATTTTCCGGATTTCAGCGACCGCCGGGAATTTATTACGGATGACTTGGGGCAGTTCGATGCGCGAGGCCACCTGCAGGTGCACGGCCGGCGCGAGACGGTCATTATCACCGGTGGAAAAAAAGTTCATCCCGCCGACGTGGAGGCGGCGCTGCGGACCAGCGGCGCGTTTTCCGATGTCGCGGTGATCGGCCTGCCGGATCCGATCTGGGGCGAACAGGTTGTGGCGTGTTATGAATCTTTCACCCCGGGCCCTCCACCTGACATGGCGCGGGCGGTCGCGCCCCTCGCGGGTTATCAGCGGCCGAAGCGCTTCGTCGCGGTGACACCCTGGCCAAGAAACGCACAAGGCAAGTTGGATCGCCACGCGTTGTTAGCAGCCGTTTTGAACGCCGGCGCTTGACGCGTCCGGCCGGCCCCCTGCGTTCTTGAGCCAGCCGACCAAGGCCGGGGGCAACGGCTCCCGGCCGCCTTTCCCGGTTGAGATGCAGATATGCTCCGTGCGCACTCGCGCCGCGAGTTTTGCCCGGGAGCCAAGTCTGAATACCTCAAAGCGCATCGCGAAAACGTCTTCCGCCAACAACTCGGGCGTGGCGTCGATGCGCAGTCGTTCGCCGCCGCGCAACGGGCGAAGGTATTCGGCCTGACTCTTTGCAATGGGGATGACGATGCCGGCGCCGCCGAGAAACTGGTCGAGTTTCAGGCCGGCGGCGGCCAGCGCTTCCTCGTAGGCTTCGTGACAGAGCGAGAGGGTGCGGGCAAAATACACGACACCGGCGGCGTCCGTATCGGCGAGGTGAACCGTGCGAAAATAGGAGAAAGACATGAGAAAGGTGCGAGCTCGAAACTGAGCAAATCCGACCGGATGTGCAGGGTTTTTTTTGCTGCAATACGGTGATCCGCTCCATTGGCGAAGGCATTTGGAATTTTTCCGTGTCTTCCCGGAGTTCCGTGCCAACTTTTGCCACTGTGACGAAAAATGAAATTGCCGATGTGCTCTCTGAAATTGCCACCCTGCTGGAATTGAAGGGAGAAAACCCATTCAAGGTTCGCGCCTATGCCGCCGGCGCGCGCTCGCTCGAGGCGATCGAAGAAGCGGAACTCGGGAAGCTGATCGCCAACGACGAATTGCAGACGGTGAAGGGCATCGGCGAGGCGCTCGGCCAGAAAATTGCCGAGCTGCACACCAGCGGCCGCCTGGAATTCTATGACAAGTTGAAGGCGTCGATCGAACCCGGCTTGGTGGACATGCTCCAAATCCCCGGCTTGGGTCCGAAAAAAATCCGCGCGCTGCGCGACAAGCTCTGGATCAGCGACATTGCCGGCCTGACGCAGGCGTGCACGGATGGACGGGTCGCGGAACTCGATGGCTTCGGGACCAAAACGCAGGAGAAAATTCTTTCGGGAATAAAAAATCGGGAGGCGTATGGCCGCCGGCACCTGTGGTGGGATGCCGCCGCCGTGGCCGAGCCGATTGTAAGCGGGTTGCGGGCGCTGCCCCAAGTGCGACGGGCTGAGGCGGCGGGAAGTTTGCGCCGTGGGCTCGAGACGGTGGGCGATTTGGATTTTATTGTCGCCGCGAGTGAGGTGGCCCCGGTGGTGGAGTGGTTTGTCTCCCTGCCCGGCGTGAAGGAGGTCACCGCGAAAGGAGACACCAAGGCGAGCGTGCGGTTCGAGACTGGTCTGCAGGCGGATCTGCGCATCGTGCCGGACGACCAGTTTGTTTTCGCGCTGCATCACTTCACCGGTTCGAAGGACCACAATGTCCAGTTGCGGCAACGCGCCCTGGCCCGCGGCCTCAGTCTAAGCGAATGGGGTCTCGTTCCGGCTGAAGGTGAAGGCACCGTGAAAATCAAAGCTGGCACCATGGCGCAGCGAGCTGCCGCCGCGACCGAAACGGAATTATTTTCAGCGTTGGGGCTGCACTATATTCCGCCTGAATTGCGGGAAGGGATGGGCGAAATCGAGGTGGCCGAACGGGGCGAACTTCCGCGTTTGGTGGACGCGCTGGATCTTCGCGGCGCATTTCACAATCACACGACGGCGTCCGACGGGCGTAACACGCTGTCCGAGATGGTTGGCGCGGCCGAAGCATTGGGGTGGGATTACCTCGGGATGGCCGATCATTCGAAATCGAGCGTGATCGCCAATGGCCTGAGCGAGGAGCTGTTGCTGAAGCAGGTGCAGGAGATTCGCGCCCTCAATGCGTCGAAACGTTTCAAGACTCACGTCTTCGCGGGGGTCGAGTGCGACATATTACCGGACGGCAGGCTTGATTATGACGGGTCGATCCTGCAGCAGCTCGATTACGTGGTCGCATCGGTGCACAACGTTTTCAACCAGGACGAGGCGACGATGACAGCGCGGATCGTGCGGGCGTTGGAAAATCCGTGCACGATGATGCTGGGTCATGTCACCGGGCGTCTGCTGCTGCGGCGCGAACCGTATAAAGTCGACCTGGCGCGTACGATCGATGCGGCCATCGCGAATGGCGTGATCATTGAGCTTAATTCGAGCCCATGGCGGCTCGACATGGACTGGCGTCATTGGCGGAAAGCCGCGGAGCGCGGCCTGCTTTGTGCCATCAATCCCGATGCGCACGACACCGCGGGACTCGGCCATGTCCGCGCGGGCATCAACGCCGCACGCAAGGGCGGATTGCGACGCGAGCAGATCCTCAATACCCGCCCGCTCGGCGAAGTGCAGGAATATTTTTCAAAACGCGGCAAGGCAGGGCTCCTGGATGCGAAGCCTTGACCCGCGTCACGAGCAACCGTTGCCAGCCCGGCGGTTGCCCGTGCAACGATCCGTTTTCAGATACGTCTTTGCACTGTGCTTCTGACTGTATTTCCCTTCCGAAGCTTATTACACTGGTCCTTTTCGTTGTCATGAACTCCCCAACTTTTCGGCAGGCACAAGGCGACGCGGAGATTTTGTATTCCTGTTCCGTGGCGCGGTCTTCTTGAAATGATGATTCTGTCACGCGTAAACGCAGTGCAGAGCATCGTGGGCCGCTGGTGTGGCGCCGCCCGCGAAAACAGAAGCGGGCGGGGCGGCGGGCTGTTTCGCGCGGTGCTCCCGCGTCGATGTCTTTTGGTTGCTGGACTGGGCCTGGCAAACGCTCTCCCGGCCAGGGAGTCACCCACGCCGCCCTCCGGCGCCGCAATTCTTCAGGACCTGCGCAGTTTCAATATCGTAGCGAGCGTGCTGCACATCGCAGCGCATCCGGACGACGAGAACACCGCGCTTATCACGTATTTTGCGCGGGGCCGGGGCTATCGCATGGCGTATCTCTCACTCACACGAGGTGAAGGCGGCCAGAACGAGATTGGCCCGGAGTTCGATGAGAAACTCGGTGTGGCCCGGACCCAGGAACTGCTCGCGGCGCGGCGGCTCGACGGGGGCCGGCAATTTTTCACGCGGGCGATCGACTTTGGGTTTTCGAAGACGCCCGAGGAAACACTGCGTTTCTGGGATCGAACCCAGGTGTTGGGCGACGTCGTGCGGATCATCCGTACGTTTCGGCCTGACGTCGTCATCACGCGTTTCCCGAATACGGGCGGCGGCACGCACGGTCACCACACGGCATCCGGTATTCTCGGAGTGGAGGCGTTCAAACTGGCGGGCGACCCCAAGGCTTATCCGGAACAAATCGCCCAAGGGCTCACAATTTGGCAGCCGAAGCGCGTGGTATTGAACAGCGGTGGTTTCGGTGGAGGCGGTCGCGGAGGAAGGGGTGGCGGGGGTGGCGGGCGCGGCGGCGCCAGCGAGTCTTCCACGGGTGTTAAAATGGACATTGGTGGCAAAGACCCGGTGACGGGGGAGGATTTCGGCGCGATTGCGGCGCGCAGCCGAGCTCAACACATTACGCAGGGATTCGGAAACTTTGGCGGCCGGGGCGGGGGCGGTCCCAACGAACAGACTTTCATTCCGCAGGGCGGAGAACCCGCGAAAAGCGATCTGATGGATGGGATCGACACCACATGGTCGCGTTTCGCGGGCGGCGACACCATCGCTAACCTTGCTGGCCAGGCGATCTTGGGTTTCAAAGTTGACGATCCCGCCGCGAGCATTTCTGCGCTGCTCGCGATCCGAAAAGCTCTCGCGAATCTGCCCTCTGATCCGGTCATCGACGACAAGCGCGCGCAGCTGGATCGAATTTTGCAGGCGTGCCTCGGCCTGACCGTACAAACGACGGCGGACCAGGCTGAGATCATACCGGGCGAGCAGCTTAAGCTACAGCTTGCGGCGCAACTTCGCGCCAGCGTCCCGGTAAAGTGGATCGAAACCCGGACTGAAGTAGCGCGAGCAGGCGTGCGCACCGGCTTTGAATTGCCTCCGCAGCAGGCGCGGTTTGGCGCGTTGTCCTTCACGGTTCCGCCGGAGACGCCGCTCACCCAGCCGTATTGGTTGCGCGAGGAATCCACAGCTGGGATCGCCCATGTTTCCAATCCGAACTTGATTGGTTCGCCCGAAAATTTCCCTGTGTTTCCCGTCGAATACGTTTTCGAGCTCGAAGGACAAAAGCTCATTGTCGCGGACGAGCCGAAGGCGGTGGTAAAGGATGCGAAAGGTGAGCACCGCAGGCGGGTTGACGTTATCCCGGTGGTTTCTTTGCGATTTGCCTCAGATGTGTCCCTCTTCACGCCCGGCGCGACAAAGCCGGTAATCGTCGAAGCCGTGACCGCTAGAGCCGGGGTGCGTGGCTCCATCGCACTCGAATTGCCAGCAGGATGGCAGGTGCTGCCAGCAAAGGAATCCTTTGCGCTAACGTCGGTGGGCGAAAAGGTTTCGGTCACGTTCAAAGTGACAGCCCCGTCGCGCGCAGCGGCTGGACAAATCAGCGCTTTCGCCGAGGTCGGCGGTAAGCGCTCCTCCCATAAACGGGTTGAAGTCAATTATTCGCACATTCCGCTTCAACTCCTCCAACCTCCGGCGCGCGCGCGACTCGTGAGCGTCGAGGTGGTGGCGAAAGGTAAAAAAGTGGGCTACCTGCCCGGCGCGGGCGACGACACGGCGGCCGCCCTGACGCAGCTCGACTATGAGGTGAGCACTTTGTCGGGGGCGGATCTGACGCTGGAAAAGCTGCGCAGCCTCGACGCGGTTGTAATCGGCGTGCGGGCATTCAATGAACGCAAGGATCTCGCGGCCAACCTGCCCGGCCTGTTCGCTTACATGGAGAACGGCGGTACGGTGATAGCACAATACAACCGGCCCACTGGTCTGAGGACCGATCAGCTCGGCCCATTTGCGCTTTCGATCGAGGGCGCCCCTCCGGATTTACGCATCACCGATGAGCAGGCGCCGGTGAGTTTTCTGGATGCCGAACACCCCGCGTTAAACACCCCGAACAAAATCACCAGCGCTGATTTTGCCGGATGGGTTCAGGAGCGGGGCGCGTATTTTCCGAGTAGTTGGGACAAGAGCTACGTGCCCTTGCTCGCGATGAACGATCCCGGCGAGGGCCCCCTGAAGAGCGCGGTGCTCATAGCGCGGTATGGCAGGGGATATTACGTCTACACCGGGCTGGCGTTCTTCCGGCAACTACCCGCGGGCGTGCCAGGCGCATATCGTCTCTTCGCCAACCTCGTTTCCTTGGGCAAATGACTAAGATCAACCATTGTCGGGGAGTTCAGCGCCGATGAAGCCGCCTGCCGACCGCGCTCCGCGTCCGCCAGCCGGCGACGATCCCTCGCCGGGCGTCCCGGGTTTTCGCACCTGGGGTGGTGTTTACTGGTTTGTTTTCGGCAGCTTCGTGGCCGGGGTGATTGCGTTGACGATTTTCTCCCGCGTCTACGCATGAATTCAATCGATTGGCTCGTTTTACTCGGGACGATGATTGGGATCGCGGCGTACGGCACGTGGCGAACGCGCCATACCGACAACCTGAATACGTATCTCAAGGGGAGCCAGACCACGAAGTGGGGGACGATCGGCCTTTCCGTCATGGCCACGCAGGCAAGCACGATCACATATCTTTCGCTGCCGGGCCAGGCTTACGAAAACGGAATGGCTTTCATCCAAAACTATTTTGGTTTGCCGCTCGCGTTGATTCTGGTTTGCGCCGTCTTCCTCCCAATTTATCGCAAGCTCGGAGTCTACACGGCTTACGAGTATCTCGGCACGCGCTTCGATCGCAAAACGCGATTGCTCGGCGCTTCCTTCTTTCTCCTCCAGCGCGGACTGCAGAGTGGAATCACCATCTACGCGCCCGCGATCATCCTCTCGACGGTGTTTGCCTGGCGGCTGGATCTCACGATTATTTTCACGGGACTGGTCGCCATCATCTATACCGTCACGGGCGGGAGCGCCGCGGTGAATCTCACGCAGAAGTGGCAAATGGCCGTCATTTTTGGCGGCATGATCACCGCCTTTGCCGTCCTCGTGGCCAAGCTGCCGCCGGATGCGACGCACATCGCCGGCGCGATGGGTAAATTACAGGCGGTCGATTACACCCCTGATCTTAAGGTGCGCTACACTTTCTGGAGCGGCGTGCTGGGCGGTTTTTTTCTTTCCCTCTCGTATTTCGGCACCGACCAGTCGCAAGTGCAGCGCTATATTGGCGGCGCGGCGCTCCGGGAAGGCCGCCTGGGATTGATGTTCAACGCGGTGTTCAAGATCCCGATGCAATTCTTCATCGTGATGCTCGGCGCGCTGCTGTTCGTTTTCTACCAGTTTCAGCCGGACACGCCGGTAATCTTCAACCAGAGCGCCTGGAGCCGGCAGATGGCCGGTCCTCAAGGCGACGCTTTCCGGGCGATCGAAGCGAAACACGCGGCGACGCACACGGATAAACAAGAAAAGATTCGCGCGTGGGTGGCGGTGCGCGAGGGGGGCAACTCGGTCGCGGAAGCCTCCGCGCGTTCGGCGATGCTCGAGGCGAAAAACGCCGCCGATGCCGTGCGCAAGGAAGCACGGGAAACCCTGCAAGCCGCGGATCCCGCGGCGAAAAAAACCCGTGATTCGGACTACGTTTTCATCACTTTCATTCTGACCCAACTGCCGCACGGCGCGATTGGACTGCTGATTGCGGTCATGTTTGCGTCCGCGCTTTCCTCGAAAGCCGGCGAACTTAACGCCCTTGGCACGACCAGCACGATCGACCTGTGGCGCCACTTTCGCCCACTCGCCGCGCAC
>JBEENF010000144.1:0-8556 GCA_041192325.1 Verrucomicrobiota bacterium | reverse complement strand
GCATTCCCTTGCTGGTGCGCTGGCCGGCGGGACTTGGATGCAACGGCCGCGTGCTCGATGCGCCCGTTAATTCCGAAGACCTCATGCCCACGTTGCTCAGGCTGGCGGGCGTGGCGCGGCCCGCGACGGTGGAGGGGCTCGATTACAGCGGCTATCTCCGAGGCGGCCCCAACCCGGGCGACGGCGAGGCGGTACTGAGCTGCGTTTCGCCTTTTGGAGAGTTTGCGCGGCTGCTGGGCGGCAGGGAATACCGCGGGCTGCGCACTAACCGCTACACGTATGTTCGCGATCTGACCGGCCCCTGGCTGCTCTTCGACAACGAGCGCGATCCCTATCAACTCAACAATTTGGTGGGTCGGCCCGAGGCCGCGGATTTGCAGCGCGACTTGAATACGCGGCTGGACAAAAAGCTCCGCGCACAGGGAGATGAATTTCTCCCCGGTCCCACCTACGTTGCGCGCTGGCGCTACCAGACCGATGCGACCGGCACCGTACCCTACACTCGATGAAACTCCGTCCTTTTGCCCGCAGGCTTCCGCTTTGCGTTTCTCCGTTGGCCCTCGCGGGCATGCTTCTCCTGCTGCCGGCGGCAGTTCACGCCGTCGACGCCCCGCCGCCCGCGGCAACGGCCGCGGCTCCGCTGGCCAGCGACCTTCGGGCCGAGGCGCGCCACGGGCAGATCTTCCTCAGCTGGCGCGAGAACGAAGCGCCCGCGGGGACGACGCTCAATGTCTACGTGTCGTCGCAGCCGATTACCTCGGTCAAGGCCGCGCGACGCATCGGCCACCACGTTGAGCTGCGCAGCGCGAACGACTGGTGGGAGGATCCGGCGGCGTTCACGAAAGGCGCGGCCTCCGGTCCGCCGAAAGGCTACCGCTTGCAGGCCGGTGGCGAACGGCTCGATCCGGCCCGTGGCCTCTTCGTGCATACCATCACTGCGGACGCGACTGCGCTGCGGTATTTTGCGGTCACCCACAGCGATCCCGACGGACGCGAGCAGGCGGGAGTCGCGGTGGGCGTCAACGCAACGCGCGAGGGCATCAACGCCGTCGCGGCGCCGGTGGAACCGGTTTGGCAGCGCGATGGAGCTGCGCCGGCGTTGGGCGCAGGCCGGGGCAAGGGCCTTTGGTTGAATCTGCACGGCAAGAGCGGCGTCGTGCGGGATAGCGAGTATCTGGCCTTTGGCGACGCCACGATGGGATGGCGCGAAGGGCTGCCGTTTAAATTCAGCGTTCGCGTCCAAGGGGACGAGATTGTCATTCGCCCCACGGATCGCACGTGGATCAATCGGCCGTTCGAAGAAGCCAAAGACAGCGGGGCGAAGGCGATCTGGACCTTTTGGTATGGCTACAACTCCAGGATCTACGATCGCGCTGCGATGGCCGGGGGCGTGGTGACCAACTACACCGAACGCCGGCTGCTCTGGATTCTGGATTGGGTGAGCCGGCATTACGGCACGGATCGCAATCGCTGGTATTGCTCCGGCAGTTCGATGGGCGGGTGTGGCACGATGTCGTTTGGCTGGCGTCATCCCGAGCTTTTTGCCGCGCTGCATGCGCATGTTCCCATCGCGAGCTTCACGTATCTGGGCAGCGGCAGCGCCCACCGGCTGGAGCCGATGAGCGGCTTCGCGCCGCTCACCACGGCGGTGATGACGAATGAAAACGTGCCCCTGCTCGAGCGGATGAACGGCGTGAGCTACGTCAGCGCGGCGACCGCGGATTTGCCCTTTCTCTACATTATTAACGGCCGGCAGGACAATTCGATCCCGTGGCAAAACAATCCGCCCTTCTACCGCGCGCTCGAGCAAAGCGGGCAGGGGTATGCGGTTTTCTGGGACGATGGCCGCCACGACACGTCGGGTAAAAACGCGCCGCCAGACGTGGCGGGATGGACCCGCCGCTTTCTCCGCTTTCGACTCGACGAGAGCTTTCCGGCCTTCACGAACACCTCCGCCAATCGCAATCCGGGGAACGGCGATCCCGCGGACGGCGATCTCATGGGCTGGATGAACCGCGGAATGAACTGGCGCGAGATCGAGGATGAAGCCGGCCACTACGCCATCACGCTGACCGCGGATTTCCCGGAGATCGCGTATCCTGTACAGGCGGACGTGACGCTGCGACGGGTGCAGCGTTTCAAGCCGGCCGCCGGCTACCGGCTCCGCGTGTCGGTCGGGAAACTCCCCGAGTTTACGGTTCAGGTCGGCCCCGATGGCCGCATCACGCTCCCGCGGGTGGTCATCCCGGATCAGACTGGCGTGCGCGTGGTCCTGCGGCGGACCTGATATGCCGCTGCGGAACTTTACGCCGGACCGGATTCAACTCAGTCTCGCCCCATGAAACGGTCAAAATTCCCCGGTTTAGGCGCGCTATTTTTCCTCGTGGCCATGAGCGCCAGTGCGGCGGAGCCACTCGCGCAGGAAGCAGCGCAGGCGATGGAGCGGGCGACGCGTTTTTTTCGCACGGAGGTCGCGGTCAGGGGCGGCTATCTCTGGAACTACAAAAGCGATTTCACGCTGCGGGAAGGCGAGTTGCCCGCGCCCGCCACCGCGGTGTGGGTCCAGCCGCCGGGAACGCCCGGCGTCGGCCTCGTGCTGTTGGAAGCCTATGCAGCGACGGGTAACCGGTATTTTCTGGAGGGCGCGGTGGCCGCCGCGGAAGCACTGGTCTGGGGGCAGCTCGCATCGGGCGGATGGGACAGTCGGATCGATTTTGATACTGAACGAAGCAAGGCTTGGTATTTCCGGCGGGATCTGCTCGCCGGGGACACGACCAAGGGCCGCCGGCGAAACTCCTCCCTGCTCGATGACAACATGACCCAGAGCGCGCTCCTGCTGTTGATGCGCGTCGATCGCACGCTCGAGTTCAAGCAGCCGGCGATCCACGCGGCGGTGCTCGCGGGTTTGAAGGCGCTGCTCGAAGTGCAATATCCGAATGGCGCCTGGCCGCAGCACTTCGAAGTGGCGCCAGACCCGGCGAAATATCCGGTCCGGCCGGCCCGGTACCCCGCCACCTGGTCCCGGGAGTTCCCGCGCGCCAAGTATTACGATTACTACACGTTCAACGACGGCTGCATGACGGACACGATGGCGACGATGATCGAGGCGCATCGCATCTACGGGGATGAACGCTACCTTGCGGCGGCCCGGCGGCTGGGCGATTTCATCTTGCTGGCGCAGATGCCCGAGCCGCAGCCCGCGTGGGCGCAGCAGTATAATTCGGAGATGGAACCGGCGTGGGCGCGGAAGTTCGAGCCGCCGGCGGTGACCGGTGGTGAAACCCGCGATGTGCTCCGCGCCTTGCTCGACCTTCACCGCGCCACGGGTGACACGCGTTATCTTAAGCCGATTCCCGGCGCGCTCGCGTGGGTGAAACGATCCCTGCTGCCGGATGGCCGCCTGGCGCGCTTCTATGAGTTGAAAACGAATCGACCGCTCTATTTTACCAAGGCGTACGAGCTGACTTACGATGACTCCGATGTTCCGACTCATTACAGTTTCAAGTCCGCGGGCAGCTGGGTCGCAGGCGTGGAGAAAACTTACGAGCGTGCGCTCGCGGGCAAGCGCGACGAGCCGAAGCCTTCCGCCCCCAACGCGATGCAAGTCCGCGCCGTGATCGATGCGCTCGACGCCCGCGGGCGCTGGGTCGAACAGGGTCGCCTTCGCGTGCCGGAGGAACCCTCGAAATTCATGGCGGCGGAAATCATCTCCTGCGCGACCTTCAACCGGAATCTTTCGTTGTTGGCGCACTACGTGAAAGCGCAGCAAGCGGAGTTGGGCGTGCAGCCGTAGCGGGAAAAAACCCGGCCGGGGCCTTGTTCGCGCCTCCGCAGCAGCGCCGTGCTATTGCAGGCCTTTCGCTTGTTTGTGCCGCAAATCCCGAATTGAACCCCACCCGTTGGCGCATCCTGCTGATTTCTTCCGGCGACCGCGCGCCGCTTTTTCTTCAACGATGAATTTGAACGCTCTTCCCCGTTTATCTGTCGCGAATCTCCTGGACAGAGGTGGTCGGCTGACCTGGTGCGCGGCGGTCGCCGTCGCGCTGGTCGCGGCTTCCAGCCGCAGCGCAGCCGGCGAGCGGACGTCACTCGACTTTCAGTATGTGGAGGACCATCGAACGGACGGCGGGCGGTCCGGCGAGGGCTCGATCGCCGAACTGGCCGACGGCCGGCTGCTCCTCATGTATTCGAAGTTTCGCGACGGCGCAGCGGATCATTCAGCCGCGGATATTGTGCAGCGGTATTCCAAGGACCAGGGCAGGAACTGGTCGGCTCCGCAGATCTTGTTCTCCCGGCCCGCCAACGCGACCAACGTCATGAGCGCGAGCCTGCTTCGCCTGCAGGACGGACGGGTCGGCTGCGTGTTTTTCGTCAAGTGGACGGCGACCACTCACTGCATTCCGCACTGGACGGCGAGTTCGGATGGCGGAGTGACGTGGACGAAACCGATTCCGCTGACCGAAGAAGTCGGCTACTTTGTCGGCAACAACGATCGACTGATTCAAATGCAGGACGGCGTGCTGGTTTACCCGACCTCGTTGCACGCGAACACCGCGGCGCAATTTGACGGCAACGGCGCCTGCGGAATTTTCTGCTCGCGGGATGTCGGGAAAACGTGGGCGAAGGCCGCGGACGCCAACCGATTCAGAAAAGAGTGGTTTACGCGGCCCGAGCCGTTCCGGCCTGAACGGGTCAGTGCGGCGGTGGTGCAGCGGGTCGAGAATCGCAGCGACGTTTTTCAAGAACCCGGCGTGGTGGAGCTCGAAAACGGCCGCTTGATGATGTGCGCGCGCAGTAATGCGCATGTTTATCTTTCGTATCTCGATCGATTGGACGGGAAGTGGGAACCGTTCCGCGCCGCGGCGGGGATCAATGTCTGTCTGGGGCCGCAAACCATCAAGCGCCTGCCGGGTTCCAAACGGCTGGTGATGCTGTACAACGATCGTGGCGCGCTGGGGTATGGGGAACCGGGATTTTCCAATCGCACGCCAATGTCCGTGGCGGTTTCCGACGACGAAGGCCGGAGCTGGAAGCAGCATGCACCCCTCGAGCCGAGTGATACCCGCAACTACTGCTATTCCAGCCTGCTCTTCTTCAAGGACCAATTCATGGTGTCCTATTACGAAAGCGCGGATCGCACCGACCTGCTGGACGCCAAGGGCAAAGTGGCGCTGGAGTTCGACGGCCGCCCGCGACGGCGCAATCTGGCGTCACTGAAGACCTGTTTCGGCCCGGCCAGCTTTTTCCGCGATTGATGGCTCAAATCGTGCGCAGAAAATGCACCGGCGTTTTGATCCGGCTCCACGGGCTCATTTTCCATTGGTCGTAGAGCTCAAGCCAGGGGGTCGCCTGAAACAAGTGGCTGCAGACCGCGTTTACGTAGACGATTCTCACTTCGCGCGGATCCGCCTCGATCGAGGCGTGCAGGCGGTCCAGCACTTTCTGCATGGTCGCGGGCCCGAAGGGATTGAAGAGAAAGAGCGCCGTCACCCCGGCGAAATTGAACTCGGTGGCAGAGCCACAGATAAGTCGAATCGGCGCGCGCCGGCCCCGCACACGACCAGCATTGCGTTCCGCGGCGGCATGCAATTCGGGGTCGATCTCCACACCGATCACCTCCTTGAGCGGCAACAAGGAGGCGGCGCACACCGCCCGGCCTTCCCCGCTGCCCAGATCCACCATCACATCGTTCGGCCGCAGCCCCACCCGCTCGAACAATTTGAAGTTGAGGTAATACGGAACGGCTTCGTACGGCTGGGCGTCGTCAAAATTGACCGGCCGGCGACCGGACGTGCTCACCCCCAGCCGCCTTTCCCAGCAAAAGTCATCGAGGCGGTTGACCAAGCCGGTACAAAGCCCGGGTATCCGCGGAATGCGCAGATGATTGTTCTCGGGAATGATCTTGCCTGGCATCGCGGGGCTGGGGCTTGGGTGATTCATGGCGTCGCGACCATAACGCATTGGCCGCGCGCCGGTCAGTGGGGCACCGACCCACCGGACAATTTCGGGCGAGGCCGCAAAAAAGCCGCCCCGCGCGAACGCGGAGCGGCTGAAGAATTCGATGCTTGAGCCGTGTTCAGCTCTTCTGCGTCGCCAGGAAGTTGAGGATGTTTTCGGCCTGCTTGTCGGTTACGCCGGTGTCCTTGTAGACGATTTTACCGTTCTTGATGAGGTAGGCTTCGCGTCTCGCGTTACCCGTGGCCGCCTGGCCGAATGCCTGCATGACTTTGTGATCCGTGTCAGCGAGCAAAGGGAAGGGGAAGTGATTCGTTTCCACGAATTTCTTTTGCAGCTCCACGGTGTCGGCGCTGACGCCAACGACCGCGACGCCATGCTTTTTCAAGTCAGCACTCGCATCCCGGAGGGAGCAGCCTTGCTTCGTGCACCCGCCCGTGAGGGCTTTGGGATAGAACCAAACGACAGTGTAATTATTTTTCTGGTACACGTCGGCGAGATTGAGCGTCGTGCCGGAGTCGGTGACCTGGCTGACCTTGGGGGCGGCGTCGCCGACTTTGAGCGGTTCGGCATTGGCAGCTCCAACGAGCAATGATAATAGCGACATAAAAGCGAGGGCGGGGCGAAGTTTCATTCGCGGCAGAGCATGCGGGGCGGGGCGGCGTTCGCAAGCCCCGAGCGGTTTTATCCGTTCCCCGGGAGCAAACGAGGCGGGGTTCAGGTCTGGGGGCCCGCCCAATGACGCGAACGTTCGACGGCGCGCACCCATTCGGCCTGCCGGCGCCGCATGGCGGCAGGCTGGGCTTTGGGGCGGAAGGTCTTCCCCACGCTCCACAACCGCGCAATTTCCTGGCGATCCTGCCAGACCCCGACGGCCAGTCCGGCCAGGAAGGCCGCACCCAAGGCGGTGGTTTCCACGCTGGGGGGACGCACCACCGGCACGCGCAGGAGATCACTCTGAAATTGCAGCAGTCCGTTGTTCACGGCAGCGCCGCCGTCGACGCGAAGCTCGCGCAGCTTGCAGCCGGCGTCCGCTTCCATGGCCCGCAGCAGATCCGCAGATTGAAAGGCGATGCTCTCGATGGCAGCGCGGGCCAGATGCGCCGCCGTGCTGCCGCGCGTGAGCCCCACGATGGCGCCACGCGCGGCGGGGTCCCAGTGCGGCGCGGCGAGCCCGGTGAACGCCGGGACAAAGTAGATGCCGCCGTTGTCCGGGACGCTCGCCGCCAGCGATTCGACATCGCTCGAACGGGCAATCACCCCAAGCCCGTCGCGCAGCCACTGCACCGCCGCGCCCCCGATGAACACGCTGCCTTCCAGCGCATATTCCAGCGGACCGCTCGCGCCCACCCGCCAGGCGATGGTTGTGAGCAGGTGATGACGGGAAATGACCGGCTTCGCTCCGGTGTGCAGGAGCATAAAACAACCTGTCCCGTAGGTGTTCTTCGCCAAGCCTGGCCGAAAGCACGCCTGGCCGAAGAGGGCCGCCTGCTGATCCCCCGCCATGCCGGCGATCGGCACGCCGCGCAGGCCCGGAATGCTTTCCACTTCCCCGTAGACTTCGGAACTTGCGCGGACCGTGGGAAGCACTTCGCGGGGAATATCAAGCAGGCGCAGGAGCTCGTCGTCCCAGTCCCCGGTGCGCAAATTGAGCAGCAGGGTGCGCGATGCATTGGAGACATCCGTGGCGTGGACTTTGCCGCCGGTGAGTTGCCACAGCAGCCACGTGTCCACGGTGCCGAAAGCCAGTTCTCCTCGAGCGGCGCGGCGCCGGGCCGCGGGTATATTCGCCAGGAGCCAGGCGAGCTTCGTCCCGGAAAAATACGGATCCAGGACCAAACCGGTTTTCCGGCGAAACAACGGTTCGAGGCCGCGCTGTTTCAATCGCGAGCAATGAGGGGCTGTGCGCCGGTCCTGCCAGACGATGGCGGGGCCGAGCGGGCGGCCGGTGCGCCGGTCCCACACCAGGGTCGTCTCCCGCTGGTTGGTCAGTCCGATCGCCGCGAGGTCCGCGCCGGTCAGATTGGCTTCGGCGAGCGCGGCCAACGCCACCCGACGCGTGGATTGCCACAAGTCCATCGGATCCTGCTCCACCCACCCTGGCCGCGGGAAGTGTTGCGGAAACTCCTGCTGCGCCGAACCCCGCGCCTGGCCGCGTGGGTCGAAAACGATCGCGCGGGAGGAGGTCGTTCCTTGGTCCAAAGCGAGCACGAAGCGACGAGCCATGGCCTGATCGTATTCCGCCACGGGTCTGCGCCAAGCTTCGGTTCATCGGCGGGGAGAAGGGCGAACATTCCCCGTCGGCCCGATTTCTCACGCCCGCGCGCAACCGCGCAGACCCCGCGAACGTCCCGATAGCTGAAACCTTGCTCCTCCGGTGGTGTCGCAACACTCTCTTCCCATGAAAACGTTGATCTTGTTCGGTGTGATGCTGCTAGCGATGGCAGGGGCCGCCGACGCTCAGGTGTTGCGGCTGCAAACGGTGAACGGCGCCTTGGTGGGAGGCTTGGCCGGCGCGGTGATCGGCAATAACAGCGGCAGTCATAACGGCGCGAGAGGCGCCGCCTTGGGCGCGCTGGCCGGTGGCTTGATCGGGTCCAC
>JBEENF010000143.1:0-8563 GCA_041192325.1 Verrucomicrobiota bacterium | reverse complement strand
GACGCCGGCGGTCGTCGGCGTGTGCGGTCATTCGCTCAACGGCAAGGCGGGTCCCACGTATCAGGCGTTCGCCCAGGGTCTCGCGCGGCTCGGCTACATTGTGCTCATCATCGATCCGATCGGGCAGGGAGAGCGCTTTCAATACGTCAACGACGCGCTGCAGCCGGTGCAGCTCGGCAATGTCCGGGAGCACCTGTATGTCGGCAATCAACAGTTGCTGGTCGGTGAAGTTTTTGGCGCGTGGCAGGCTTGGGATGCGATCCGCGCGCTCGATTACCTTGAAACGCGGCCCGAGGTGGATGCGAAGCGGATCATGGCCACCGGCAATTCCGGCGGCGGCACGATCACCTCGTGGTTGTGCGCGCTGGAGCCCCGTTTTGTCGCGGCGGCGCCGAGTTGTTTCATCAATACTTTCCGGCGCATGTTTGAAAGCGAGCAGCCGGCGGACACGGAACAATGCCCGCCGCACACGCTCGCGCTGGGGCTGGATCATGCCGACTTTTTGGTCCCCTTCATTCCCCGGCGCTTGATTCTGCTCGGGCAGGAAAAGGATCTTTTCGATGCGCGCGGGCTCGAGGTCAGCCATGCGCGGCTGGAGCGGCTCTACACGCTGATGGGCGCGAAGGAAAACGAGGCGCTTTTCATCGGGCCCGATTATCACGGTTACTCGCAAAAGAATCGCGAGGCGATGTATGGCTGGTTCAACCAACTCACGAACGTCTCGAGCACGAATGCTGAGCCGGCGTTAAAGATGGAGCAGGACGAGACGTTGTGGTGCACGCCGAAGGGGCAGGTCGCGCCGCTCCAACCGAACACCGTGCTTTCGTTCACCCGGGAAGCGTCGCGGCGACTCGGCCGCACCCGGAAGCCGCTGGCTGGCGCCGGGCTGAAAGCCGCGGTTGCCGCCGCCCTTTACCTGCCAGCACGGGAGGGCGTGGCGGATTACCGGATACTTCCGGCCGTGCCCGGCCGGGGTTACCCGAAAAAATTCGCCGCTCACTACGCGGTGGAGACCGAGCCCGGCATTCTTTCGCTGGTTTACCGGTTGGGCGACCAGTCGCTGTCCTATCGCGTGCCGCGGGGCCCGAAGCGGGCGATCCTCTACGTGTCGCATCGTTCGGCCGACGCCGAGCTGCGCAGCGAGCCGCTGATTCGCGAGGCGATGGCCGCGGACCCGGAGGCGGCCGTGTTCGCGTGTGACGTGCGCGGCATTGGCGAATCGGAGCCAAATACCACGAACAAGGACTTCACTGATCCCTACGGCAGCGATTATTTCTACGCGATCTACGGCGTCATGTTCGATCAACCGTATCCCGGGCAGCGTACGTTCGACTTGCTGCGCCTGCTCGACTGGCTGAAGGCGCACGGCCACGAAGAAGTGCATCTTATCGCGAAAGGCTGGGGCACGATTCCCGCCACGTTTGCCGCCTTGCTGGATGACCGGGTGACGCGCGTGACTTTGAAGCATGCGCTGACGAGCTATGCCGAGGTGGCCGAGGCGCACGACTACGACTGGCCGTTGTCGTCATTTCTGCCCAGCGCGCTGAAGACCTTCGACTTGCCGGATTGCTACCGCGCATTGGAGGCCAAGCAGCTGCGGCAAATCGACCCCCGCGGAGCCAAGAGCGGCCTGGGTTAGGCCCGTCGTCGGCCCCTTCGAATCGGGGGGGGACGACTCATCCGGCGCGCGGCACAGTTCGCCACCGGCAGTTGCGCCCCTCTCGCCCACGGCTCCAACCGCACTTTGGGCTTCAAATTCCCCCTCGGGGGATGGATCGTGGAGGCATGTTTTCCCTTGTTTCATACCTGATTACGGTGGCGCGCGCCCTTGCGCTCCTCCCTGCGTTCCTTGCGCTGGCCGTGATTCCCGCGTTTGCCCAAGGCGCGAACGGGATTGTCACGGGGCGAGTCACCAATGTCGCGACGGGAGATGTGCTCCGCAATGTCTCGGTGTCGGTCGGCGGCACGGGGGTTTCGGCTACGACCAATGACAACGGCATTTTTCGCGTGGCCGTGCCGGCGGGAGAGCAGACCCTCGTGGTGGCTTACCCGGGCCTCGATGAACAACGCGTGAGCGTCAGCGTCGGTTCCGGCGCCACGACCACCCGCGACATCGCGCTGACGTCCGCCCTGTATCAGATGGACAAGTTTGTGGTGAAGGGACTGCGCGAGGGCCAGGCCGCGGCCATTCAGGAGGAACGCCAGGCGCCAAACGTCCGCACCGTGGCGGCGATCGACGCGCACGGTAATCCCGGCGCGTCCGTGGGCGAACTGATGCAGCGTCTGGTCGGGGTCGCGGTCGATGGGAGCGGCGGGGAAGTGGGCGCCGTCTACATCCGCGGCATGACGCAGGATTTCTCCTCGCTGCTCGTGGACGGAAACCAGATCGCCGTCTCGGGCGGCACCGCGATCAGCAACGGCAACGTTTACTTTGGCCAGGTCAGCACGGGCACGCTTACCTCGGTCGAAATCATCAAAGCCCCGACGCCGGACATGGACGGCAACGCGATTGCGGGCTACATGAACCTGAAGACCAAGCGCGCGTATGACCGCACCCCGGGCCGCCTGATCACGCTGACCGCGGGCACGGCTTGGTCCGACGGCTATCAGGACAGCAGCGTGCCGTACAAAGACCGGCCGGAGCTGGACCTTTTCAACCTCAGCTATTCGGACGTCTTCAGCGTGTTCGGCGGCAAGAACAACCTCGGCGTGGTCGGCACGTTCACCCGCAACATCGGCAATGCGCTGATCAACGAGGTGGGCCCGCGGCAGGCCGCGGCGGCGCAGAGCGCCTACTTCACCGCGGCTCCGGTCGCCGGCGCGCCCCTGCAGCCCTTGCTGCGCGCGTATGGCGCGGGCCAGTGGGGCAGCGTGGGCCACCAATCGCCGGTGCTGAACCTGGGCCTCAACGCCGACTACCGTCTGGGCGAGCAGACCACGCTGTATTTGAAAAGCACTTACAATCGCGTCAAGCGGCGCAGCGGCTCGTCGCCGTCCTACTTTCGGTGGAAGATCACGACGCCCGCGGCCGCGGCGAACTTCGAGCCCGGTGGAACCTACGACTTGCTCACCGCCCGGAACGGCACGCTCGATCTCGAGTCCGTGCTCTACATTCGCGAGAGCGAAAGCGTGACGTTCTCCGGCGGCATCGAGCAGAAGCTTTTCAACGGCTCCGGCCTGCTCACCGCCGACGCCAACTACTCGAAAAACCGCACGATGTATCCGCAGCTCAATCAGCTGGGCTCCCGGGCCACGGGCATCAGCTGGCGGCTGGACCGGCGCGGGCGGGACGACTGGGATCCCATCGTGACGCAGACCGGCGGTCCGGACTGGAGCGATCCAGCAAGCTATGTCGTCCGGCCTGACTCGCAGCTCATCAGCTACTCGGCCCCGGCGCAGCGGTGGGGCGGGCGCGCGGATTATCTGCAGGAATTTGCGACGGTCGTGCCGGCGAACGTGAAGGTGGGCTTGAAACAGAGCCGCTACCGGCAGACGGCAAACCGCGACCTGAACTACTATACCTATGCGGGCCCGGCGACCACGCCGGCCACCGGCGGCGTCAAGCCGTTCGTGGGCTACAACATGAAGGTGTCAGAGGGCAATTACGGCCCGTTCCCCTTCCTGCAGCTGCCGCAAACCGGCATGGGCGGTGACGTGTGGGCGAATCCGGCCAACTGGCGCCAGACGGCGGCGGACGCCTGGAACACGGAGTATCAGTCGCGGCTGAACGACGCGGCCTTCGATGAAACCATCAACGCCGGCTATGCCCAGGGCACGGTCAAGCTCGGCCAGTTGCGCCTCCTCGGAGGCGTGCGCGTCGAAGAAACCAATCTGGAGGGCAGCAACTACCTGCGCGTCTCCAATGCGACCAACAACAATCTCTCGACCGCGACCCCCGAAGTGAACGCCGCCCGCGCGCGCGACAATTTCCGCTCGTGGTACACGCAGAGCAACAAGTACCGGAACGTGTTTCCCGGCCTGCATTTCGTTTACGACCTCGGCGGTTTCCAGACTCGTCTCAGCTACGCGACTTCCATCACGCGGCCCAGCCCGGTGCTGTTGCTGCCCACCATCAATCCGAACGAGCTGAACCAGACGCTTTCGGCCGGCAACCCGCGCCTGGAGCCCTACACTTCGGACAATTTTGAGTTCTCCGTGGCCAGGTACCTTTCCGGCATCGGTCAGGTCTCCGCGGGCGTTTTCCTGAAGGAGATCAAAAACTACTTCCGCTCGTTTCAATCCACGGTGCCGAACGGCCCTGACAACGGCTTTGGCGGGGACTACGCCGGCTGGACCATCAACCAGAACCGCAACGTCGGCGGCGCGCGTATCCGCGGTGTCGAGCTGAGCTACACGCAACAGTATAGCTTCCTACCGGGTTTCTGGCGCGGGTTCGGCTCGTTCGCCAATTACACTTTTCTGGAAACGTTCGGGGATTTCGGGGCCGCGACGGGTTCGACCACCCGCCTGCCGAACCTGACGCCGCACACGGTCAACGCCGGCCTCACGTACCGCGGGCAGCGCTTCGATGTGCGGCTGATGGGCAATTATCGCGGCGAGTTTTTCCGCAGCAGTACCTCCGGGAACTACGGTACCGGCGCCGGCGTTTTGCCCGGCACGATGTTCTACGATGTTTACCAGCACGCGCGGGTGCTCCTCGATTTCAAGCTGCAGTACTCGATCAACCGGCAGCACTCGATCTACTTCGACGTGTATAACCTGACGAACGACTTTACCAACAACGACTACATCCACGCCTTCGGGCGGAAGATCCCGTCGTATGCGGCGGGGTCGGGGACGAGCTTTAAGCTCGGCATCACCTCGCGCCTCTAACGGATGGCAGGGGTTCCGGCGGCCCGCGCCGGGACCTTCAGTTTGGGCCGCGCTCCTCCCCGCCAGGGGGCAGGGGTGGCCCGATCTTTAATCATAAATGGGAAAGAAGGTGTTGAACGCCTTCTCGCAGAAGAAGCCGGGATCGTTGAAGCGCCGGTGGCGGTCCAGGCCGTCGATTGCCGCCATCTCTCCCGCCGCCAGCTCAAAATTGAACAATGCCAGGTTCTCGGCCAGCCGGGCGGTCACCTGGGTTTTCGGGATGACGGCGCATCCGCGTTGCACGCCCCAGCGCAGCGCGATCTGGGCGGGCGTCCGGCGATGCCGCGCCGCAATGTCCTTCACCACGGGATCCTCGAGCACCGATTCCGCGGGGGTCGCCATGCCGAGGGGAATATACGAAGGCGCGCCGAGTGGGGAGAACGCCGTCACCGCGATCTTCTCCTGCTGGCAGAAACGCAGTTGCCGCGGTTGGGCGAGATAGGGGTGCAGCTCGATCTGCTGCACCGCCGGCCGGATCGAGCACGTGCTCAGGACCTCGCGCAGCAAGGAGAGGGTTAGATTGGAGACACCGATCCGCTTCACGAGACCGGCCCGCTGCAATTCCTCCATCGCCGCCCACGTTTCGGCATAGGGCACCGTAATGGGCTTCATGGCCGGCGTCGGCGCCTTGGGATCAAAGAACCACTCCGGCGGGTAACGTTCCGCGAAAGGCACGAACGCCAGCGCGATGGGGAAGTGGATGAGATACAGATCCAGCACGTCCAGCTGCAGGTCGCGCAGCGATCGCTCGCAGGCGGCGCGGACGTGCTTGGGTTCATGATACGTATTCCAGAGTTTGGAGGTGACCCAAAGCTCGTCACGCCGGCAGAGCCCGTCGCGCAACGCGCCGGCGATGCCGATGCCCACTTCCGCCTCGTTGCCGTAATCGCACGCGCAGTCCAGGTGCCGATATCCGAGGCGGATTGCTTCGCGTACGATCGCCGGCGCGGAGGGTTTCGGCAGCTTCCACGCGCCCAGGCCGATCGCGGGAAAATGCCCGCCATCGGGCAGCACCAAACTCGGAGCCAAGGAAGCAATGGGAAGTGTCATGGGGCCAATGAAACGGGAAAACGGGTCCGATGAAAGTCCGGAGGCGCGCCTCCGCCGGGGCATAACGTTGGAGAATTCCGTCCGCCACTTGCCAGCGCGAAGCTTCGAGCCGAGAATAGGAACATGCCGGTCGTGATCGCGCGCGCATTCATCTGCCTGCTGGCGCTCGGTCTCGTGGACGCGGTCGCAAAATCCAACGCCGAAGCCAATCGCATGATTGAGGAACAGATCATCGCCCGCGGCGTCACCCAGGAGCGGCTGCTCGAAGCGCTCCGCGCGGTGCCGCGTGACCGGTTTGTGCCCGCGGAATATCGCCGGGAGGCCTATGCGGATCATCCACTCCCGATCGGCCATGGGCAGACGATCTCGCAGCCGTTCATCGTCGCGTTCATGACGGAGGCTGCGAATATCCAGCGCGGCTCGAAGGTGCTCGAGATCGGCACGGGTTCTGGCTACCAGGCGGCCGTGCTGGCGGCGTTGGGCGCCCGCGTCTTCACGATCGAAATTGTGCCGGCGCTGGCCGAGCGGGCGGCGGCCACGCTGAAGGCACTTGGATACGATCAGGTGCACGTGCGCGCCGGCGACGGTTACTGCGGCTGGCCGGAGGAGGGGCCCTTCGATGCAATCGTCGTGACGGCGGCCCCGAACGAAATTCCTCCGGCCTTGATCGCCCAACTTGCCGAGGGCGGCCGCCTCGTCATTCCGGTGGGACCGCAATCCGACGGTCAGGAACTGAGGCTCATCACTAAGACGGGCGGAATGATTCAGCAGCGGACCCTGTTGCCGGTGCGTTTTGTGCCGTTCACCCGGGAGCGCAAATGAGGCGAACGCGTTGGCGTTGAGGACCCATTTTGGCTCTGCGTCCCCCTGGATGTCCGTCTTGCGTCCCCCGTCCCGGCTGGTCGATCTTTCCCCAGCATGGCTCCCCACTCCGCGTTCACCGCCCGCCCATTTGTTCTCCATGAAGCCAATTATCGTCAGACGCTGGATCTGAAACCCAACGTGGCGGTGCTGCCCTGGGCGGCGACCGAAGCGC
The DNA here is from genome assembly GCA_041192325.1 of Verrucomicrobiota bacterium. Lineage (GTDB taxonomy): Bacteria > Verrucomicrobiota > Verrucomicrobiia > Opitutales > Opitutaceae > ER46. Next base: position 1,605 of record JBEENF010000143.1, on the reverse strand, counting down.
ACAATTACCATCTGCCGCATGGTTGCGACGTGACCGAAGCGAATGGCCTCGGCGAGCGCGCGGTCGAGAACGCGAATGCGAAGGGCGCGCGCTGCATCCTGCTACCGTGCGTGCCGTTTGGCATTGATCATTCGCAGGCAAATTCCCAAGTGGCGACTATCACCATGCGCGCCGCGACGCAGCAAGCGCTGCTCCATGATGTGGCCGAGAGCCTCGTGCGGCAGGGCATCGACCGGCTGGTGGTCTTGAACTTTCATGGGGGCAACGAATTCCGCTCGATGATTCGCGACATCATGTTCGACCTGCCCATCTTCATCGTGCAGGTGAACGGCTATCAGGTCGCCGACTGGGCGCAGTTCCTCGACGACAAGGGCGGCGACCACGCGAACGAGTTCGAGACGAGCCTGATGCTGCATCTCGTGCCGGAGTGGGTTGCGCCGCTGGATACGGCCGGCCCGGGCGATGCAACGCCCAGCAAATTGCCCGCGGTGTCCACGACGCCAGGGGTCTGGGCCGTGCGCGATTGGCCGGCTTTTACGAAGGATACCGGCGTGGGTAATCCCCGCCAAGCCACGGCCGAAAAGGGCCGCCTGGTGCTCGAAGCGCTCGCCAATGCGTTTGTCCCGGTGCTGGTCGAACTTTCGAACGCGAAGGAGGGGGATTTTCCCTTCATCATCAGCAAACGCCGCGGCCGCTAGCCCGGGCGCGGCGAGAGGCAGCAGCTCGCGATTCTGCGTTCCGCCTTGCCGCGCCGCTGGATCCGTTACGGTGGCGGCAGCGCGAAAGCCACGTAGGCGCCGCGAATCGGGACCTGCGTCGCCGGCGTCAGGCCGACCTGGGCGGAGGCGCAGAACACGATATACTGCCGGCCCGCCACTTCATACATCGCGGGCAGTCCCTCGATGGCGGCATCGACCGCGTGTTCCCAGAGCAGCTTGCCCGTGTCGATCGCGAAGGCGCGGACCTTCTGATCGCGCGTGCCCGTGAAGATAAGTCCGGTTGCCGTCACGATCGGGCCGACTTTGGGATGATGCGTCCCCGTGTTCTTAATACCCTTTGCGGCGAGCGCGGGAACCTCGCCCAGCGGAATCTTCCATTTGATCGTCCCGGCGTTGAGATCGTAAACGGTGAGGGATGTCCACGGCGGCTTGATGGCGGAGAGGCCATTCGAGTCGATCATGAAGCCGAAACCGCTCTCGTAGCGTTTCGCCGCGTTGCGATCCTCGGAGGCTTTTTCTTCCAGCTTGAGCAGGCTGGGCATGTCTTTGGACACCACGACGAGGGTGCCGTGGTCGGGATCGACGGCCGCGCCGCTCCAATTCGCGCCCCCATTGTTGCCGGGCATTTGAATTGTGCCGCGCCGCTCGGGCGGCGTGAACGCGCCCTCGTTGCGCGCCGCGAGAATCGCGCTGCGGAAACGAGCGCGGTCCGCGTCGGTGAGGAACGGACTCAGATCGTCGACCGTGAAAGTTAGCCGGGCGAAGGGGGGCGGATTCGTGGGGAACGGTTGGGTGGGCGCGGTTTTCTCCTGCGGCATATCGGAGGCGGGGACAGGGCGCTCCTCGATGGGCCAGATGGGCCGGCCGGTGTCGCGCTCGAATACCC
>JBEENF010000142.1:0-8574 GCA_041192325.1 Verrucomicrobiota bacterium | reverse complement strand
GGATCCAACGGCGCCGCGGAGAGGAAGAGGAGGGCATGAGTGATTAAGTGGCCCGGATAGTTGAATCCAAGCGAGCCGCCAGACGACCACGGTCGCCAGATTGTTGCTAGAAATTTTCGCGAAAAATTCCACTGCCCGCGCCCTCCCGTCCGTTTCTCCTCCGGCGCGGATGCTCAAACCGCTCGTCCTGAGCGGCGGAAAGTCATCTCCGCCCCCAAGGAGCAAACACGATTACGTATTTACGAGCTGAGTCTCTCCCGTCAAAAACCTGTGCCCACCGATCTCATCGTTTACGAAATTTAGTTAACCGCAGGCCCCTTACTTTCCCATGTGCTCAAAACTTTTTCTCACGGCTCTCTTCATCGTGCTTCAAATCAGTGTTCAGGCGGCCACTGACATTTCGCGGCTGGACCCCGCGATGGGTGGCAACAAGGCCGCCGGGAAAAATCTGGACTGGCACGATGTCACCCAGTGGGGCGTCGAAGGTCGCGGTTGGGCGGACGCGGAGCGGCTCCGGTGGTTTGATCGGCTGCCGGCTGCTGCTGAGAAGACCGTGACACCCGCCGTTTGGAATCTTAGCCGCGACAGCGCTGGCCTGATGGTTCGATTCAAGACCGACGCGACATCCATCCACGTGCATTATAAACTGCGCAAATCGCAATTAGGGCTGCCCCACATGCCTGCCACCGGCGTGAGTGGCGTCGACCTGTACGCCCGGGATGGCAATGGCCAATGGCGCTGGGTCCAAGTGACGCGTCCAACGACGCAGGAAGTGCGCGCTGAGATCATCAAAGGACTGGCGCCAGGTTATCGCGAATATGCGGCCTATCTCCCGCTTTACAATGGCGTGGACGCCCTCGAAATCGGCGTGCCCGCTGGCGCCAAATTCGAGGGACTGGCTCCGCGGGCGAACCCCATTGTTTTTTACGGCACGTCCATCACGCACGGGGCCTGCGCGTCCCGCCCTGGCATGGTTCACACCGCCATCCTCGGCCGGCGCTTTGATCAACCGGTGGTGAACCTCGGTTTCTCGGGCAACGGGCGGATGGACGCGGCGGTGGGCGATTACCTCACCAAGATGGATGCGGCCGCCTACGTCATCGACTGTCTGCCCAACATGAATCCGGAGGACGTCACCGCCAAATGTATCCCCTTGGTGAAACAATTGCGCGCCGCAAAGCCCACCACTCCCATCATCCTCGTGGAAGACCGCCGGTTTACAAATTCTTGGATCACCCCGGAGAAGGAGAAATTCCATGACCAGAACCACGCGGCGCTAAAAGCGGCATTCAACTCCCTGCAAAAGGAAGGGGTGAAAAACCTCTATTACGTGCCCGGCGACCAACTCTACGGGGTTGATTCCGAAGGCGCTACCGACGCGTCGCACGCCAATGACCTTGGATTCATGCGCCAAGCCGATGTTATGGAGCCCGTTTTGCGCGCCGCGCTCCGCAAGTAGAGAACGAACACGCTGCTCGATCCTTCGAGTCGGCAACCGTTTCGCGCCTTGCAGACGCAGACGATTCGCGGCTTAACGCCCCCATGCGCCCACCACCCCGCGTTCTCCTTGCCGCCCTGGCCCTGCTGCTGCCCCTCCTGACCGCGCGCGCCCACGCGCCCGCCGTCGAAATGGTCGCCGCCGCTAATTCGTTTCTCGGTTCGCTCAAGTCCGAACAAAAAGCCAAAGCCACGTATCCGCTGACGGATGCGGAACGGGAGAATTGGAACTTCGTTCCGATCGCCCGCCAAGGACTGCCGCTCAAGGAGATGACCTCGGACCAGCACGATTTGGCCATCGCTTTGTTGCGGAGTGGCCTTGGTCAACGCGGGTACCTTCGCGCCACCACGATCATGTCTTTGGAACTGATCCTGCGGGAACTCGAAAACAATCCCACGCGCCGCGATCCGATGTTGTACTTTGTGACGGTCTTTGGCGAACCCTCGGGCAACAAGTCGTGGGGCTGGCGCTTCGAGGGCCATCATCTCTCCTTCAACTTTACCATCGTAAACGGCGTGCACGTGTTTTGTGCGCCCACTTTCATCGGCAGCAATCCCGCGCAGGTGCGCGCCGGGCCGCGGCAAGGCGAACGCGTGCTGGCCGAGGAGGAGGATTTCGGACTCGCGCTGATCAACGCCCTCGACGCCGGACAGCGGAAAACCGCAGTTTTCGCGGACGTCGCGTTAAAAGAAATTGTCACCACGAACAAGAAGCGGATCGAACCGCTCTCCCCTGAGGGCCTCGCAGCGGCGGCGATGAATCCCAGCCAGCGCGCAAAACTGGAAGGGCTGGTAAGATTGTATCTCGACCGGTGGCGGCCTGAGGTGGCCGACGAAACCATGGCAAAAATCAAGGCGGCCGATTTCAACAAAGTGACCTTTGCCTGGGCGGGCGGCTTCGACCGAAGCAAGCAGACCTATTACCGCATCCAAGGCCCCACATTCCTGATCGAATTCGACAACTCGCAAGGAAACGGCAACCACATCCACACTACGTTCCGCGATTTCAAAGGCGACTTTGGTCACGATCTGCTGCGCGACCATTACCTGCGCGAGCATAAGAAATAGTGGGAATTCCAAAGGACCGGTGGGTCGGCCGACGCATTGGGTGACCGCACGACCCTGCCCGTGCAAAAAAAGACTGGACGGGAGGTTTTTTTTGATCACTTTCCCACTCGCATCAGGAACGAGTTGGCCCTTAAAAAGCCAGCTCCGCCAACCGGGCCGGGAGCGGCCACGGTGGATCGGGGAAGTCCCCGGATGTGCGCAACCCGCAAGGGAAGCGAACCAAGAACGCTCCCGAAGACGAACCGACCTGATGCCCAGGTCGGTTTTTTGTTTTCAACCTGAGGCGCGATAACTCCACCAAAGAAAATCACGCATCATGAATACCATCGCCGGCCTCTCCGGGATTCGCCTCCGCAACGACAACCCGAATCATCACCTGTGGAACAACCACGGCACCTGGTTCCTGCACTACACCATTCACCCTACGCCTTTCACGAAGCAGCGCATTCGGCGATCCCTCGGCACGAAGGACCTTGTCGCGGCGCGGGAGCGGCGGGACTCGTTTTTCTCCCAACTGGCGGCGACGGAATCCCCCCAGACACCCCTTTCCTCATCGCGAAAAGCGGTTGCCGCCTGATTCAAAGCGCGGCCCGGCGAGCACTTCACCCATCTCCGGGATTTTCAACCGCTGCCCGGGACGCAGCGCGTTCTGGCAGACCATCGCGGTTCGGAATTACAGCTCCTGCGCGGGCCCTGAATCGGAACGGTCGCACGCAGCAAAACGATCGCCGTTCAGTCAACCCTGCGCGGCGTTTTCGAGTTGTTGACCATGCGTTCCCATAGCCCGGCGCTGCTCGCGGTTGAGGCCCTGGCGGGTTCGGGCGGGTTAATGAGACACTAGGCGAGAAGGCAGCAGAGCGGCGTCCTGCATCCCGTGAATGATCTTTTTGTCCGGAGGACAGAACGTCGCCAACGCGCCCGAAAAATGGGATTTTCCCGCGAAGATGAAATAGTAAGGGCATAGTCGCAGCCGTCCGGCCTTTACCTTCGGCGTGCGGGGCGTCGCACCGTCTGCGGTGGCATCGTAAACCGGGTGTTCCAGACGCCGCGGCTTTCGGTAGGTTTGCAGCACATGGAGGTGGTTGGGCGCAAGCGCGATGGCCCGCTCCACCCCTTGCTGCCATTCCTCGCGCGAACAGTCGCTACCGAGCACCACACTCCTCGCGCCCCATGCTGTTTCATGGTAGCCACTGATCTTGATGATCAGATCGCGCTCTTTTTGTGACGCGCCTCCCAGATCCCGCCAGTCGTTTAATGCGCGGCCGCCGACGCGCGGACCGTCGAGCACGGCGCCTGGCGGAAGCGGCGCCGGATCCATGATCCACGAGTGCGGAATCAGCGGACGCAGGATCGCGAGCGACTTGGCGCTGATCGCCTCGGTCCAGAAATCCTGCAGCAAATGGTGGTGAAAAAGCGCCAGGGTGAGTTTCTCCTCCTGAAAGTGCCGCATGGGAGGCGCGATCGCGACTTCACCCGCGGCCCACGCCTCGAAGATGAACTGCTGCGTCTTGATATTCTCCAAGTCGAACAGCTCGAAAAAACGATAAAGGATGTCGATCTTCTCCGGGTTGCCGTCCGCATCGAAAAAGAGCGCGTTTTCGAGTGGGAAAATGTCCTCGGGCCGGAGGCAGAAGACCCGTTTGCCTTGCAACTGGAGCTGGTACGCCAGCCACAACATTTCGGGACGATAGGTCGCCGCCTCGTCGCTCACGATGAGCGCGATCAGTGGATTCCGCGCGTCGGGGCGCAGCGCGGCGAGCGCCGCGTGGAAATTGGCGAGCATCGCGTCGCTGTGACCGAGGATCGTGGCATCTTTTGAGCTGCCATAGAGCCGGTTAAGAAACGCGGTCAGACCTATGCCGCCCGGCACCGAGTCGAGTTCGGTGAGCGCAAAACCGTGATCGGTGACGAGAAGGTCGGGTCGCAACACCGGAGGAAACGCTCCCCGGTTGCGAGGATCACGCGCGTGGGCCACCAGCGCCGCAGGCTTGCCGCGATCGAGATAGTCCGCCACCCAGGGCGCCAGCAGCGGCTTGTTGCGCAGCAGATTTTTGCCCGTCGCCGAGCGCAGATACAATGTTTCCAGCGCTTGGTGAAATTCCAGGCATGCCTCCCCTATCCCGGTCAGTTGCGACACCTGCTCGGGCGTAAGGGGCCATGCGCAGGGCGAGAGCTGCCACGTCTTGTCCTCGAAAAGCGGCTGCTCCGCCAATGCAGAACGGATCGAGTCGTAGGAAAGATCAGACATCGGAGGCGGTGAGGCGCGAGGTGGGGACAGTGTAAAATTCCAGTCGAGCACCAGCGCGCGGGCGCTCAGTCTTCCATCTGAATATCCTTGTTGCGGTGGCGCGGACATCCGGCGCGCAGCCAGGCATTGATGAAGCGGTCCAAGTCCCCGTCGAGTACGCCCTGGGTATCGCTGGTGCTGATGCCCGTGCGCAGATCCTTCACCATCTGATAGGGCTGCAGCACGTAGCTGCGGATCTGGCTGCCCCACCCGATCTCGCCTTTTTCACCGTAGAATTTATCCATTTCCGCGCGCTGCTCGTCCTGCTTTTTTTCATACAAGCGGGACTTCAACACGTTCAGCGCCGTGGCGCGGTTCTTGATTTGGGAGCGTTCGTTTTGGCAAACCACCACGATGCCGCTGGGAACATGGGTCAGTCGCACGGCCGAGTCAGTCGTATTGACGCCCTGGCCGCCCTTGCCGGACGAGCGATACACGTCCACCCGGATCTCACTTTCAGGAATTTCGATATCAATTTCCTCGGTGATTTCCGCGACCACGTCGATGGCGCAAAACGAGGTGTGGCGCCGTTTATTGGAGTCGAACGGGCTGATCCGCACCAGCCGGTGCACGCCGCGTTCCGCCTTGGCGTAGCCGTAGGCGTTTTCTCCCTTGATGAGGACGGTGGCCTTGCTGATCCCGGCCTGGTCTCCCACTTGAACATCCTGCAACTCCACTTGGAATCCGCGCCGCTCCGCCCAGCGATTGTACATGCGAAACAACATGTCCGCCCAGTCGTTCGACTCGGTGCCGCCGGCGCCGGCTTGGATCGAAAAGATCGCGTTGTTACGGTCGAACTGGCCAGTGAGGAAGGAGGCAATCTCGAGTTGATCGAGTTCAGGGACCATCCCCTTCACCTGACCTTCGAGTTCCCGCGCGTAACTTTCCCGTTCGCCCGGTGAGGCCGCGTCGACCAACTCCACCATGACTGCCACGTCATCGACTTTCTTCTGAAACGCGACCACCGGCAGCACCGCTTTTTTCAGCGCGTTGAGTTTGCCGATATGTTTTTGGGCGCGATCCGGATTATCCCAGAAGGTCGGAGAACCCATCTCCGCCTCCATCGCCTCTATCTCGCGGGTTTTTTGATCGACGTCAAAGAAACCTCCACAAGTGCCCGGCGCGCTTGGTGAGGTTTTCGATGTGGTCGGAGGTTTCGGGCGCGATCATGATGTAAGTGATGGAGGGAAAGTGCTCAGAGACAACTGAACCGAAGAGTGCCGCAAAGCGCGTCACTGGGCGCAAGCGGTAAGTGCGGGCGCCAACCGCCGCGCTGCTTTTCCGACCTTCAGCCAGGCCCGAAGGCACGGCAGCCCCGAAGCGTGAAAGCCGCGCGATACACGCGATTATTTACCTGAAACCTCGCGCGCCATCTCCACCAACGCATCCATCACCTTCACGGACGCCTGGGGTTCCAGATAGTTGGTGCCCGGCCAAGTCTCATACCCGCCGAGTTCAAAGTGCCGCGGCGTGGGCAGGTAACCCAAATACGCGTGCGCCAGTTCGACCATGAACGAGTGTTTGATCGGACTCCGCTGCTTAAATTCCAACCCTGTTTCAGCAAACGTTTCGCAGGGCGAGGAGCCCACGCAGACATCCCCAATCCGAAGAATTTGGACGGGGACCATCGAGGGCTGACGGGCCAGCGCGAGTCGCTGCACGCGACCGGCATAACTGGCCGGCAGGATATCGCGAGACGGGGCCAGTTTGACGCGGGCTTCGGTTTCCTTCGCCCATTTCAGCAGGTCCGGCTCGATCGTGCGCCAACGGACGTCGAGTTCGCGAAAGCGCGCGGCGAGTTCCGCGCGGTCCTTCCACGTCAGATTCGCCAGCGCCGCATTCACCTTGGCCGCGACATCATGGGCCACGTAGCGCATTTGCTCATACGGCTTTTGGGGTCCGCGCCCCTTTCGATAATCGTTGTTATTGGCGTCACCGCTCGTGCCATTGGCCATGATCGCCACAAACGGCGGCGAGCCATCGTCCGGTTGGCTCTGCAACTTCGTGAGCGCGTCGCAGTACATTCCATAGTAGTCGGCCGAGATGTGCGCCGGTCCGACGCCGCCGACATAGTGGAGCGAATAAGCCGAGTAGACCGAGATCAGCCGGCCGCCTGGCTCGCGCAGGGCGATGATGGAAATCGTCGGGTCCGTGCGGCCGGCGGGCTCGATCAAATTGGGGCTGCCGACCGGCGGATTCATCTTCACCTTGTCGATCTTGCCGAAGGGATTAACGGGCGCGGTCCCATCCTTCATCAGCCAGCGGCGGATGAACACGTGTTCAGGGGCCTCCGTTGTGGCAAAGGCGATCTGCGCCGGGCGCAGCAGATTCACGGCGCGTTGCACGCCATCGGCAATGCGTCGCGTGGCAAAGCGTTGATATTCGTCCAGCGGCTGCTCCGACGCATAGCTGTTCCCGAGCGCCGTTCCCGCCGAGTGCGTGTGCGTGGCGGAAATCAGCACGTTCTCCGGAGGAATGCCGGTCGCCTCCTGAATCAAGCGGCGCGCTTCGACGCTGACGCTGCGGTGGAGGCCGAGCAGGTCGCAAACCACGAGCGCGATTTTCGTTTTTCCGTCATCCAGCACCAGGCACCGCGCATGTAGCTCATCGTGCACGTGCTGCGCGGGGAACGGGGCGAAGCCGCCGACGATGGACGTGCCAAGCGGCGGCGTGATCACACTGGTCGCGGCGCCGGCTTTCAACGCGGGCGCGGCCGGTTGCGAGGCGAAACTTGCGCCAATCAAAAGCAGGGAAAAAAGCAGCAGCAGTCGTTTCATGGGGAGGCAATGATTCTTGAGAGCCCACGCCGAGACTCAAGCCAAAGGCTGACTCGGAGAGGCGCAGGGTTCTCCCGGCGCTTCCCCTCGTTCGCTCCTCATTTATGAACGCGGCGCGCGTCTCCACGACGCCCGAATAGTCGTTGACCAAAATTCTTTCATGCTCTCGCTGGCCCGGTTGCCCGATTGACCGGAATTGCTGATTCTTTACCCTTCATAACCATGCCCGCCGGCAGCCGTCGTAATTTTTTGCAAGGAACGCTGGTCAGCGCCGCCGCCCTAGCGCTTAGCCAAAAAATCGCTGCCGCGACCGGGCCCGCCCGGGAGATGGCACCGAAACTGGACGCTTCGGAGGGATTTCTCACGGACGTCAATGTCTACGTCGCCCAATGGCCTTTCCGCCGGGTCGCGAGCGACGAACCGCGCGCCCTCGCCGGGAAATTGCGCGCCCGCGGCGTGAAAACGGCGTGGACCGCCAGCTTGGAGTCTCTGCTGCATCGCGACCTCGCGGCGGTCAATTTGCGACTCGTGGAGTCCTGCCGTGTGCACGGCCCGGGGCTGTTCCTCCCGTTTGGCGCGGTGAATCCTTCGCTGCCCGATTGGGAGGAGGACCTCAGGCGTTGCGCTGAGGTGCATCACATGAAGGGCATTCGGCTTCATCCCAATTATCACGGTTATAAACTCAATGATCCGCGTTTCGTTCGGCTCGCCGAGCAGGCCGAGCGGCGCGATCTGATTGTCCAGATTGCCACGGAGATGGAAGATCGGCGCACGCAACACCCACTCGCCCTGGTCCCGCCCGTCGACGTGAGTCCTCTCCCCGAAATCGCGGCGCGCCTGCCGCGACTGAAGCTGGTGGTGCTTAATGCTTCGCTGGCCGGCCCCCTCGCCACCCGGCTGGCCGGGTCGGGTCAGGTGCATCTGGATACGTCCCACCACGAGGGA
>JBEENF010000141.1:0-8578 GCA_041192325.1 Verrucomicrobiota bacterium | reverse complement strand
TTCTGGAAGCGTTTGGCCGCCTCGCTGCGGGTGGGTTCCCCTCCGTAGCCCGCCGTCGGATTCAGCGGGATCAAATTCACCTGAGCCGGAAGACCCTCGAGTAAACGCCCTACCGCCCGCGCGTGCTCGGCTGAATCGTTTTTGCCCTCGATCAGCGTCCACTCATAAAAAATCCGGCGGCCGGTGGTTTCACTGTAAACCCGACACGCCGCCATCAACTCCTCGAGCGGCCACTTTTTCGCCACGGGTACGAGTTCCGCCCGCTCCGCCTGGGTGGCGGCGTGAAGGGATACCGCGAGGTGCATCGGGCGCTGTTCTTGCGCCAGCCGGAGGATGCCCGGCGCCACGCCTACGGTGCTGAGCGTGATCCGTTCGCCGGCCAGCGCCAACCCGGTCTCGTCGCGCAAAATATCGATCGCATGCATCACCGCGTCGTAGTTGTGCAGCGGTTCGCCCATGCCCATGAGCACCACATTGCGCAGACGCGGCGGCACGGCCGGGGATCCGTTCGCGGGCCCTTCCGGCGCGGGACGGGTCAGGGCACGGGCCACATGCACCGCCTGCGCCACGATTTCGCCCGGGCTCAGGTGTCGCGTGTAACCCATCTGTCCCGTCGCGCAGAAAACGCAGCCCATTGCGCAACCCACCTGGCTCGAAATGCAGGCGGTGACGCGCCCGGTAAAATGCATCAGGACCGTCTCGATTTTTTCGCCGTCGGCCAGCTCCAGCAGATATTTGCGCGTAAAACCGTCATTCGAGCCCGTCGCGATCGCCGTCGGCAGGACACCGATCTGGCAATCGGCGGTGAGACGCGCCCGGACTTTGGCCGGCAGATCCGGCATCGCCGCGAACGAGGTGGCGAATTCGCGATAAAGGTATCGCCAAAGTCGTGCCGCGTGCACCGGCGACAAGGCCCACTGCGTGAATCGCTCCCGCAATTCCTCGCGGGTCAAATCGTAAAGATTAAGCGGTGTGACGGGTGACATGGCGTGGGCGAGTGAAGGGCGGTCTGCTCAAAATGCGCGCCCGGCGGCGGCGGCGCCACTTTCATTTTCCATTGATGAAGTTTTTTTCGCGCCCGCCAATGTCCCCGCGGCGGCCCGGGCGAAGGCGCCGCGAGAATCACACCCCCGCGCACTTTCGTCCTTGCGCGCGCGGGAACGCCCGCTCTTGTCGGCGCTTTTCCGCAATGTCCGACGTCGTCCCCCCGAGTTCCGCCCAACCGAATCCCGAACACGTTCTGCGCCTCGCGCAGGAGCTAAACATCAAGGTCTTCCAAGTGGCGGCCACGGCCCAGCTTTTCGCGGAAGGGGCGACCGTGCCGTTCATTGCGCGTTACCGCAAGGAAGCGACCGGCGAGCTGGACGAAGTGCAGGTGCTGGCCATTCGGGACCGTCTCGAACAAATGCGCGCGATCGACGAGCGGCGCGGCGCCATTCTCGCTTCGTTGAAGGAGCGGAACCTGCTCACCCCGGCGCTCGAGAAGACAATTTGCGCCGCCGAAACCCTGGCGGCGTTGGAAGACGCCTATCTGCCCTTTCGCCCGAAGAAGCGCACCCGTGCGACCATTGCGAAAGAGAAAGGCCTCGAACCGCTCGCGGATTTGATTTTCGCGCAGGATCCCGCGACCGATGCGTTGGCCGCCGCGCAGGCGCACGTGGGACGCGACTACGTGGCTGACGACGGCAAGAACCAGTCCTCCAAGATTGCCTCTGGCGAGGAGGCGCTCGCCGGCGCGCGTGACATCATCGCGGAGCGGATCAGTGACGATAAAGACGCGCGCGCGCGTTTGCGCGCCGTGTTTCAGCGTGACGCGGTGGTTTCCTCGAAGGTGATGCCGGGCAAGGAAACGGATCCCGAGGCGGCCAAGTTCAAGGATTACTTTGAATGGAGTGAACCGCTGGCCCGCGCGCCATCGCACCGGGTGCTCGCGATGCGCCGCGGTGAAAAGGAACTTTTTCTCATGATGCGGGTGCAACTGCCGGACGACGCGACCGCGTTCGCCACCGTGCAGGCTTTGTTCGTGAAAAGACCGGGCAACACCGGCGTCCCCGCGGCAGCCGGGGAAAAGGCGCCCGCCCCCGTCGCGTCCTCGTGCGCCGACCAAGTCGTGCTCGCGGTGCAGGACGCGTGCAAGCGGCTGCTTTCGCCCGCGATGGAAACGGAAATGCGCCTGGAATCGAAGAAGCGCGCGGACGAGGCCGGCATCAAGGTGTTCGCGGATAATCTGCGCGAGTTGTTGCTCTCGGCTCCCCTCGGCCAGCGCGCGGTGCTGGCCATCGATCCGGGCTTTCGCACCGGTTGCAAAGTCGTGCTGCTCGATCGCCAGGGCAAGCTGCTGCATAACGACGTCGTCTTCCCGGATCGTCAGCCGGAGGAAACGAAGGAGAAACTCGCCGGCTTCGTGAAGTTTTTCCAAGTGGAGGCGATTGCCATCGGCAACGGCACCGCTGGTCGCGAAACGGAGACGTTCGTGCGCACGCTGGGGCTGCCCGCCACGATCCCGATCGTGATGGTCAACGAATCGGGCGCCTCCATTTACTCCGCCAGCGAAGTGGCCCGGGAGGAATTTCCCGATCACGATCTCACCGTGCGCGGGGCAGTTTCGATCGGCCGCCGGTTGATGGATCCCCTCGCGGAACTGGTGAAGCTCGACCCGAAATCGATCGGCGTTGGCCAGTACCAGCATGATGTCGACCAGTCCGCGCTGAAGCGCTCGCTCGACGACACGGTGGTCAGCGCCGTCAACGGGGTCGGGGTGGAACTTAATACCGCCTCGAAGCAACTGCTCAGCTACGTGTCCGGGCTCAACGGCGCGACCGCCGCCGCCATCGTCGCGCGGCGCAACGAAACGGGCGCCTTCAAATCGCGCCTCGATCTCAAGGACGTGCCGCGCCTCGGGCCGAAGGCATTTGAGCAGGCGGCGGGTTTTCTGCGCATCCGCGATGGTTCGCATCCGCTTGATGCCAGCGCGGTGCATCCCGAACTTTATCCGCTGGTGGAAAAGATGGCGGCGGATCTTGGCGCCACGGTCGCCGATCTCATCCGCGACGCGAAGCTGCGCGCCCGCATTAAACTGGAGGCTTATGTCACGGCCACCGTCGGTCTCCCGACGTTGAACGACATCCTGGCCGAGCTGGCTAAACCGGGCCGCGATCCGCGGCAAAAATTCGAGGCATTCAGTTTTGCCGAGGGCGTCAACCGGCCGGAGGACTTGAAGCCGGGCATGAAACTGCCGGGCATTGTCACCAACGTCACGGCGTTCGGCGCCTTCGTCGACATCGGCGTCCACCAGGACGGCTTGGTGCACGTGAGCCAGCTCGCCGACACCTTCGTGAAGGAGCCTTCGGCCGTCGTGCGTGCGCAGCAAAGGGTCATGGTCACCGTGACGGAAATCGATTTGCCGCGCCAGCGCATCGCGCTGTCGATGCGCAGCAATCCGCAGCTGGGTCCGAAAACGCCCCTCGGGGGCGGATCCGGCGGCCCGCGCAGTCCTGGTTCAGGCCCCCGACCCGCCGCCCCCGCCGCGAAACCCGCGGCGCCGCAGTCACTCTCCGGTGATTGGTTCAACGCGGCTTTGAACAAGAAGCATTAGGGCTTGGGCGGAAGGTCAGGCGCGGCGGATGGTTCCCCGTACGGCGACCAAGCGTGGAAGTGCGTGGCCGGGCCGGGGCGGCGTCAATCGAATCGAAAAGGAAAATTCCACCTAACATTTTGCCGCCGTGGGAGTCTCCCAGAGTAATGAACAATCATCCTCCGGAAGACCTCGCCGCGAAACTCATCCTGCGGGGCGTGCACTTGGAGTTGACCGATGCGTTGCGGGCGATCGCCACGGAAAAGGCCGGCCGCCTGATCCGCCACCACGGCGATATCGTGCGCGTTCGCCTCGACCTTGAGTTCGATCAGACGCGCAGCGTGGAGCATCATTTCCTCGCGAAGGGCCACATCGAAATTGGCGGGCCTGATCTCCTCGCGAGCGTCGCCAGCGAAGACGGCTACAAGTCCCTCAATCTACTGATGGACAAATTGGACGAGCAGTTGCGCCGCCGCCGGGGATTTCGCGAGGCCACCCGACGCGGGGATCCCCAGGTGGTCCAAGCAGCGGCGAATTAAATCTATCTCGCCGGGGGGAGGCCACGCCATCGCCCCGGCGGAGAGGTGAGCGGCCGGCCGGTTCAGCGAAACGTCTGATGCAGTTTCACCGGCGGCACCTCTTTTTTTGTCCGGAGCCGCAGATTTAGCATCTCCACGGCGAACGCGAAGGCCATGGAGAAGTAGATGTATCCTTTGGGAATGTGCTGACCCAAGCTCTCGCCGACGAGCGCCACCCCGATGAGAATCAGGAAACTCAACGCGAGCATCTTCAGGGTGGGGTGACGGTTGACGAAATCACTGATCCTTCCGGCGAAGACCAGCATGACGCCGAGCGCAATGATCACGGCCGCGATCATGACGCCGAGATTATCGGCCATGCCGATTGCGGTGATGACCGAGTCGAGCGAAAAGACGATGTCGAGCAGCAGGATTTGCACGATGACCGCGGCAAAGGACGCGGCCGCTTTGCCACTGGTTCCGTGCCCGTCCGCGCCTTCCAGCTTCTCGTGGACCTCGACCACGCTTTTCCCGATCAGGAAAAGTCCGCCCAGCAGCAGAATCAGATCCCGGCCGGACAGTCCGTGATTGAGCAACGGCAAGGTGAAGAGCGGTTTCGTGAGGCCCATCAGCCAGGTGAGGCTCATGAGCAGCAGAACGCGGGTAATCAGCGCGAGGCTGAGCCCGAGGCGGCGCGCCCGCGCCTGGTGTTCCGGGGGTAATTTACCCGCCAAAATCGAAATGAAGATGATGTTGTCGATCCCCAGGACGATTTCCAACGCCGTTAGGGTAAGGAGCGAAATCCAAATTTGCGGGTCCGTAATCCATTCCATGGCAGGTTAACAAGGCGTGGTCGTCGAGTTCGTCAAACAAATGGCCACGGGAAAACCCGCCGCATTCTCCATTCTTCCCGGCCGCGAATGCCGAACCGTGTGCCTTGATCCATGTCTCACGTCCCAGAAAAAGCCCCCCGCTTTCGACCCTCCCTCGACTGGCTGCTGATTTTTATTCCCCTCGCGTTTACGTTGCGCTACCTGCCGGCCGGGCAGTCGCACAAAACCGGGTTATTCGTTGTCTCCGCGCTGGCGATCGTGCCCCTCGCCGGCTGGATGGGCCGCGCCACGGAGCAGCTCGCGCATCGCATGGGTCAGGGTATCGGTGGGTTGCTCAACGCCTCCTTTGGCAACGCCGCGGAACTGATCATCGCGTTGATCGCGCTGCGTGCCGGCCGGATCGAAATCGTCAAGGCGTCGATCACCGGGTCGATCATCGGGAATTTGCTGCTGGTGCTGGGTCTCTCGATTTTCGCCGGCGGGCTGCGGTTCAAGCGCCAAACCTTTAACAAGACGGCGGTTCGGGCGTCCTGCACCGCGCTTATTCTCGCGGCGGCGGCCTTGGTCATTCCCACGGTGTTTCACCAAGCAGCCGATAGTCGCCACGGGGCCTGGACACCCCAGGCTGAACAGAATCTCTCGTTCGCCATTGCTTGCGTGCTGCTGGCGACCTACGGCGCGATGCTCTGGTTCTCGCTCGTGACGCACAAGCAGCTGTTTGGCGGCGTCCATGCCGACGGCGAGAACAACGAAGCGCCCCTCGCCTCCGCGCGACCCTGGTCGGTGGCGCGGGCGCTGGGCGTGCTGGTGGTGGCGACTTTCGCGATCGCATGGGTCTCGGAATTTCTGGTCGGCGCCGTCGAGGCGGCCCGGGAGTCGCTCGGCGTCACCGAGGTTTTCGTCGGCTTGATCATCGTGGCGATCGTCGGCAACGCAGCCGAGCACTCCACCGCCGTCACGATGGCTTTGAAGAACAAGATGGACCTATCGCTCGGGATCGCCATCGGTTCGAGCCTGCAGATCGCGCTCTTCGTTGCCCCCGTACTCGTGTTTTCCAGCTATGCGTTTCCCCACCGGCTCAACCTGGAATTCACGACGCCGGAAATCATCGCCGTCGTGATGGCGGTGCTGGCCACGGATCAGATTGCCGGCGACGGCGAAAGCAACTGGCTCGAGGGCGTGCAACTGCTCGCGCTCTACGCGATTCTCGGCCTGCTGTTTTATTTTCTGCCGCCGGGCGCGGCGTAAAAGCGTCAGACGCCGACCCAGCCCAAGCCGGCCCGCAACCACAGCGGAATCACGAAGATCCCGAGCACTGTGGTGCCGAGCACGATCTGCACCGCGGTTTGCGGATGGCCGCCGTAGAGCCGCGCGAGGATGATCGGCACCATCGCGGTGGGCATGGCGGCTTGCACCACGATTACGCGTTTCAACTCGATGGAGCACGGGAGGTATTGGGCAAGCAGCAGCAGCAGCACCGGCAGAATGCCCAGCCGCAGCAGCATGGCGGCAAGGGACACGCGCGGCTCGAACAGTCCGCGCGGCTCCTTGAGAAAGCCGGCAAAATTGACGCCGGTCATGATCAAGCCCAGCGGAATGCCGCACACGGCCAGCGCGTGAATCGTGTCGTTGACGACCTTGGGCAGGTAGGGAGGAAGGCCGGCGAAGTTGGCTCCAATCGCCACGAACAGCGTGATCAGCACCGGGCTGAGCAATCGGCGCCAGCCCTGCCGTAATGATTCCCCGCTGAGCACCAGCACGCCCACCGTCCAGATCGCGATTTCGACGCCGACGTTGTGGACCATCAACACGGCCCGGCTCTCCGGCCCCCACATGGCCTCCATGATCGGCAGCGGCAGATACCCGTAATTGGTAATGCCGACGGCGAGCGCAAACGTGCGCAGCCCCGTGCCGACCTGAAGTCCGATGGCGCGGGCGACGAGCAGGCCCGCCTGAATGCCGAACCACGTGATGCCGAACCCCACGAGCGGCGGCACGAGCAGATTGGCGGGTTCGTGGAGGGCGGAATTGCGCGCCACTGCCTCGAAGATGAGGCAGGGATAACACACATTGACCGTCAGGCGGATCAGGCTCGTTTCCGCGGCATCCTGGATCCATTCCAGCTGGCGCGCGGCGATGCCCACGCCGATCAAAGCGAAGACCGGCAGGACCAGCAGCAGGAGTTGCCAATACGAAGGCATTTCCGCCAGTCGGAAGCGTGAATCGTAACGGAGCAAACCAGAACCATGTCACCTCCAGGCGACCCCCTGAAAACAAGTGCCTTCGACAACACCCCCGGCCCGCCAGGGATTGCTCGGGGCCAATTATGCGTTGATCGACATCGGCGCCGTCAACGAGCGCCACGGCTCCGGCCGCACTTACGGGCCGACGGTCGGGCTGAATTTGGCGCTGACGGAGAACGCGGACCTGACCACCACCGTTGCCTATGCGAAGCAGCGCGACTGGCCGGACAGTGGCAACCTCGTCCAGCTCGGCGGCGACTGGAACTTTTATCTGAACTATGGCCACTGGAAGCCGTTCGTGGTGGCCGGCCTCGGGTATCAGTTCAGCCGCGCGACGGGCGGCGACGACTTTGGCCTGTGGGACGCCGGAGCCGGAGTCGAGTTCATGGTGGCAACCCGCACCGCCTTAACGCTCAAGGCGGTGGACACGGGGGCGTTCAGCAAGGACATCCCGAGCGCGTGGCAGTACTCCCTGGGCGCGAGCCACTGGATTCGCACCAACCTGGCGGTGACTGCCGGCGTTACTTTCGTGGAAGACGACGCCATCGGGTACTCGATTGGTGCGCGCTGGGGCTTCTAGCCCGACTGCTCTACCCAGAGGGGCAGCGCGGAGGGCGTGCTCGCCGGTGCCCGCGTTCGCGGAGTGGACAGCAGCCGCCTCTCTGTGTCCTGCTGCAGATTACAGGCCACCTCCCGTTGCCTCGCGCCATGACCTACGCCACTCACTCCGTGACTGCCTCCGCCTGCCGGTGATCGCGGAGATCTTCACGTGGCCCAATGTCCTGGCGGCATTGACGGTGATCATGGCCGGAGTGGTGCGCGGTTTCACCGGTTTCGGTTCCGCCCTGCTGATGGTTCCAATTCTGGCGCTGCTGTGGACGCCGACGCAGGCCGTCACGACGGCGTTCGGCGTCGGCATCGTGGCCTCGTTGCAACTCGTGCCCAAGGCGGCGACCCAGGCCAATTGGCGGGAAATCGGCCCGATGGCCGCGGCCACGGTCCTCGTCACGCCGCTTGGCACGATGATCCTGCTCGGCATTGAGCCCGCCATCATGCGCCGGATTATTGCCGCACTGATCTTGATCGTGACACTCGTTTTTCTCCGCGGCTGGCAGTATCGCGGGCCGCGCGGCACGGGTCCCGGTTTCGTGGCTGGGGCGACCGGAGCGGTGATCAACGGCGTGGCGGGAGTGGGCGGACCCGCGGTGGTGCTTTATATTCTGTCACTGCCGGACCCGGTTGCCATCCAGCGCGCCAACATCGTGGTGCAGATCTCGCTGATGGGTTTCGTCGGGTTGGTTTACCTGGCGCTGGCGGAGGTCGTGGGCCGGGAAGATCTTATCCGAATTGGGGCGCTCGCGCTGCCGATGATGCTCGGCACGACGATTGGGAGTCAGTTGTTCCTGCGGC
>JBEENF010000140.1:0-8620 GCA_041192325.1 Verrucomicrobiota bacterium | reverse complement strand
CATCAAAGCAGATCGAGATGGGATCCTGCACCAAGGGTTCCGCCGCGACGAGTTCGACCCGAAACCCCTCGGCCAGATCGAACCGCTTCATTGAATCCTCCGGGGAATAAACGGGCGCGGGAGGAATCGGCCAGTGCGCCGGCGGCTTGGATCGATCGATGTCAGCTCCGTCACCCACTTGCGCAAGCACGGCAAGCGGAAAGCCAAGGAAGAATAAAAGGATGGAAAATAGTAAGCGCATGAGAGGATCTAAAAAACTGTGAACGGAAAACGATTCGACGCCTCCACAAAAAAGCGGCGCGTGAGCAATGACTGCAGGTCCAACGATTGCGCCACGAATTGTTACAACATCAATGGTTGATGGATCGGATCAGGTCGTAAGCCTTTTCAATTACGCGGTCCTCGGCTGTCGGCCGCCAAGGCCCCGGATGGCGATTGAAATTCGCGGAGTAGCCTTCGTAACCACCCTCGATGATAATGCGGCGGCTGCCCAGATAACCAAAAACATCATTGGAATAGCCCGCGACCCATACCGGCATGCCCCCCTGGGCGAGCTCTCGTTTAAGGCGCAGCGAGTACTCCACGGTCGTTTCGCCCCCGATCGCGATGAGTGTAAGATCTCGTCCAAACTGCACTACTTGAACGGGGCACGGGTAGCTGTTCGGCAACCCGGGTGAAGAGGCAAATTGTGCCAGCAGTTCCTCTGCGCGTTTTTTCTCGGCGGCGTCGCGGGATTTGGCTCTGCGCTCGAGTGCGGCTTTATCACTGTCCGCGTATTCGAGCTCCGCATGCCCGAATCCGCTGCGCAACGGCCCATGGATCGGGCGGAGAGTCGCTACGGCCAAGGCCGCCTCCACGCCATTGGCGAGCGCCCGCCCGTGCTGCGCAGTCTGTTCCATGGAAGCGCTGCGCGGATAAGGATTCTGGTCTCCGCCCGCGCCCATGAGAAACAGCGCGGTCACGCCCGGGTGCGCTTCTTCCAGGTAGGCTTGGGCAAAACCCGCGTAGTCCGCATTGATGGTATAAAATCCCGTGGTTGTATTATGACAGGCGTATCCGAAAAGGACCGCCCGCATTTTCCCGTCAGCACCCGCCACGCGCAGTACCGGAACATCGTGATCGACCGGGCCATCAGGGTTTGGACTATTTCTGATGTCGGTGCCGACATGCAACCGGCGGTTCATCGCAAAACCTGCTCTCGCGTGCGAATACGAGAGGCTGGCCGGTTCCATTCGGCCAAGCGCCTGGCCGATCACATCGAACACTTTTTGTTCTAGTAAGGCCCCGTAAGCCTCTGCTTTAGCGACAAAGGCGGGATCGGTCACCCCGCGTCCATACGGGGATGGCCCGGAATGGGTGTGGGAGGCGTTCAGTAGAATTGACTCTGGAGCGAGGCCGTGACGGTCCCGAAGCTGAAGTTCCATCTTATCCCGCAGCGAACGCGGCACCCCGATCAGATCGAGCGTTACCATTACAAGGCGATTGCCGCTGCCGTCTGCAATGGCAAGAGCCTTGGCGAACAGGCGCTGTGATATTCCTTCGCTTGGTTTGTTACGAAAACCATAGCCCGCCATCCAGACAGATCCTTCCGGTGTGATGTCGACTGTAGCGACCCCAGCGGTCCACTTGGTGCTGTCCGCGCCGGCCGCAAAGACACTGGGCGACCCCAGGAGGATTCCTACGAATGCTAATCCGAGTACAATGGGTGCTCTCATGGTTTTTTGGGACGGACGTCGGCCTCTGGGGTGGTCTACTTGCGTGTGGCCGCAGGTTGAGCCGAATCGCGCTTATAGAGATCCGCCACGCCATTCGGCAGTTGATGAAGCGTGCGCACTTCAGGCGTGGAGAGAGCGCGATCAAAAATGGAAACCTCGTCAAGGAAACCCACATAGGAAGACCCGAATGCGATCTGAGCTGAGTCCGCCGCCCAGCCGAAACTCAGATCCCAATCAGTGATGGCGCCCTGAAGCTCGCCGTCTATATACATGCTTGCGACCGGCTTGGTGTTTTTCGCATTGATGTGCTCCAGCGTGAAAACCACGTGCGTCCAGCGTGCTTGGGAAAACGGAGCACGCTCCACCTGAACCATTGGCCGTTTTTCGTACGGCATGTCGGTCCAACCCATGCGAGTCGGGTCCCAGATCTCGATGAGCGGGCGCACTGCGAATCGGAAGTGTCGGGGCTTGGTGTCCTTGTCGAACTCCAGAAAAATAAATCCTTTGTTGCCGTCGTTCCCGATAATCTGCAACGGATCGCTATACCCTGGCTCGAGATCGAGGTCCGGGGTCAGGCGAAGCCAGACGGATACGGTTCGATTCCAATCCGATCCATTATAGCCGATATTCCCGCCGTCCTTGTAGAAGGGTTTGATCGGGTTCTTCTTGGTGAATAGCAGCGCACTCCCAAACCGTCCTGAACCTTTCGTGATTTTGATGGTATCGTCCGGCAAACCGACGATCCCCCCTTGAGCGCGCTGCTGGGAATTCGAAAAACTGTACAACGTGCGGTCCCCGCGGGCGAAATCCGCATTCAGGCCGTTGTCGAAGGAGGCATGAAAAGCCAGCGCCTTCCCGAGCGCGGCGGTTGCGCCCATGGCCGTTGATTGCGCTGCTGCGCCAATCGAAGCCAAGAAGCATTGGAGAAGTGCGATCAGGAAGGGGTATTTCATGGGGATTATTCAAACCGAACCCACTGACACCGAAAGAAAATTCCGCCAAAACCGCGGCGCCGCCAAGCGCTTGCCACCTCCTGCCGAGCGCGGATCGCAATCGGAGAGACTTTTCTTGCCCGACTATGACGCGGACCAAACCGCCCCGATTGCATCAGGCTCCCGGGGCTGCGGGCGCCTGAGTTCCAACAAAGGAAATCGTCGCGACTAGAACCGGCCCGTAACGCCGGCCACGATTTTCTGCGCAAAGTTGCGCCAGCTGTCCCCGCGGTCTCGATAGAGGCGGTAACGATTGTCGAGCGGTACGGCGAACAGATTGTCCACATCGAGGAAAACACCGAAGTTTCGCGAAAACGAATAGCGCGAGCGCCAATTCCACGTGGTCTTGGCCACTTGATATTGCACCAACGACGGCGTCGCGGAATTGCTCGTGAGATACTCGCCGCGGTACGTCGCCAGCAAGCGGACATCAAAGCCATGGGCCCGGTAGGAAAGTCCGATATTCCCGCTTTTCGGCAGGAAACCGGCCAGGCTGTTGTTGGTGAGGACGGTGGTTCCACCGTAATTGCCTTCGGTTTTAAGCGAGGTGAAATTCGCATTCACCCCGAAGCCCTTCGCCCAGCCGGTCAGAAAACTGAGCTGCTGCTGGTAATTAAATTCCATGCCTTGAATCTTCGCCGAGCCGCCATTCGCCTGGGTCGTCAGAGCATAGCCAACATACTGACCATCGAAACCGTTGTCGGTCCCGGCCGCAATCGTTTGGCTGCTATCGGTGAAAATGTAATCCGCGATGTTTTTCTTGAACACGCCGAAGGAAATGACGCCCTGCGATTTGAAATAATATTCGGCCGTCAAATCGTAGCTGTTCGCATACTGCGGTTTTAGGTTGGGATTATTACGCGTCACCCGTTGGGTATCGTCGTTCACATTATCAAACGGAATGATGGAGCCGAAATCGGGACGGCCGATTCCCGTCGACCAGCTGAGCCGCGTCATGAAACCGGTAAAGGGTTCATACTTCAAATGAACGCCGGGAAAGTAGTTGTTGTAGTTACCCTTATTCGTGGACCGGCCGCCATACTGCGCTTCGGCGCGCCGGCGGGCTTCGGCATCAGTTACCACTCCCACCCAAGCCGCCCGGCGGGCTTTTTCAGCCGGGGAAATATAGTCGAGCGGCCCTTCGCCGTTTACGCGGGTGTCTTCAAACCGAACTCCGGCCAGGATCGAGAGATCCCCTAGGCGAGTGTTGCTCATCACGTAGGCTGCGGAAATTTTTTCCGTTACCAGCCGCAGCCCTTGCAAGCGACTCTGCGCGCTCGCCCCGATGCTTTCTTTCCAGAGTTCAGGGAAATCTTTCTGGTGCTTGGCCACGGCGTAAACGCCCGGAAAGACGGGGAGATCTCCCTTGTCCTTGAGGTAGTAGTCCTGGATGTCCTGCGTCGGCACGTCGATTTCGGTAAACTGTCCCAGTTTCTGGTTGTCGTCCGCGGTGCCCAAAATTCCATCCGGACCGGTGTAGCTGTAGGCTCGCGCCACGCTCCAGCGCTTGCGACTCTGCTGCTGCAGATTGAACCCGGTCTTGATGAATGTTGGAGCCGTCCAGGCCAGTTCCTTCCTCAGGTCGAACTTGCCGCCCAAAACCGTGTCGAATCCCCGCTGGTCAGTCTGGGTCAGTCGTAGCGCGGTATAGTTGTTCAAGTCTCGAAAACTCGGGCCGGCCGTCTGCTTGATCACGGGGTTGTCCGCATCTTGCGAACGGTCAACAGTCCAGCCGATGTTCGCCATCGTCATCGTCACGCTGCCGGTTGGCCGCCCGTGATACTTTTCATCGTCGTGAGAGTGATCGTAGTAATTGGCTGAATTTGAATACGTCAGACTGTAATCTATGTTCAGGCCGGGGAAGCGATGGCGCACCATGGGGGACAGATGAATCGTGCGACCGGACTTGTCGTCGGAGCCGATTGAAATGCTGCTGGTTGAAAGCGGGCCCGCAAACACCCGGGTAATTCCATCCGCGTAGTTTGGGCTGATGAAGCCACCGCTGATTCGATTCCCATTGGCATCCACGTTAGCGAGCACCTGCGGCGTTGCCGCCGTCGCCACGCCCACCGTGGTCAGCGTCTGGCTTGGGGAATAATTATTTTCGTGGAAAAAACTGTAGGACGTATTGAGCGAAACCACAGTCTCATCACTCCACCGATAATCCAGTTTAAGACCCGACGCCAGGCGACTGCGCGTCGCGCCTCCCAAGGTCCTCCCCAGCGAAGAGGTGAACACCGGGCCCGGGGCATCTTTTCGTTCCTGCGTCTTAGCAATGATGAGATTCACCGGGGGCTGGCTGTGGTACGTGCCAGTCAATGTAATCCCAATATTCTTTTTCTCGCCGACGACATCGGAGTACATGAAGTTCATCGACGGACCGTAGCCGCGCACCGGTTGCTTCCATGTTTCCGCATCGGGACCGTTGACCGGACGGGTGACAAACCCCGCTGTGTAGGAGAAGATTCGGCCCGCTGTGCGGTCGAACGCGCTCTTCGTGACCAAGTTCACGCTGCCACCGACCGAAGCGCCATGCATGTCCGGAGTCGGAGCCTTGGTCACCTCAATCGTTTCGATGTTACCCAGCGACGCTTGTTCGAATTCGAACTGGCGACCCGTTCCGGCGGATTGTGCGCTGGCGACCTGCTGGCCGTCCATGGTCATGGAGTTCAGCCCCGCGCCTACGCCACGAATGCTTACCTGGCGAACATCAGGACCGTTATAGTCGGCGGTCATCCCCGCCATTTTCTGCAGCAAATCCCCGACGTTGCCGTCCGCGACATTACCAAAGGTGTCGGAGGAAACGATGGCTTTGACGTTGGGTGCGAGGCGCTGGAGCACCTCGGCTTTGGCTGTGCCTTCCCTTTGTCCAGCCACGGTAAATTTCTCGAGCTGATATATGGACGATGTCAGTTCGAAATTCTGGACAATTCCCTGACTCGATTGCACCACGACCGCTACCTTCTGCTGGTCGAGGCCGGAATAGCTGGCGACGAGGCTCATTGGCCCCGCCGGCACACCGCTGAATTGATACCGACCTTCCCGGTCAGTGGTCGTGGTCCGATTGGCGCCCACGAGTTCGACGATCGCCCCTTCCAAGAACGACTTGGTGGCGCCGTTACTTACTTGTCCTGAGACGGTTCCACCGGTTTGGGCAAAAACGTTCAGGGAAAAAAATTGTATCAGGAGCAGAACAGCGCCCCCGCGGATTAGCGAGCGTGCGCGGTCGGTGGTAGCTTTCATAGGGTGGAATGGAATTGGGTCGGTTCGTTAGCAGTTAACGTGCCGGAATTTTGGCGGACATCGTGACTGTATTATCGCCAATAAACTCCGGCACATTGGCGAAAGAGTGAAGCACGCCTACCTCAAAGCGGAATTTCAGACAGGTCAATCCGCCAATGCGCCACTGCCCGGCAAAAGCACCCGACATTCGCGTGGTGAAATGGACCACGCGCACGATAGCGCAGGCTGGGTCCCGGGCTTACAACGCGCAAGTCGCGTGTCATCAAAGGCTGGTCGGCTTTTCCCAAACGATCTTTCCGCCGACGATCGTGACTTGCGAGCGGATCCGGTGGATTTGGTCCTCGGGACACGTAAAAAGATTTTCCGTCAACACGCTGACATCTGCGAGCTTTCCCACCTCGATTGAACCTTTCCGTACTTCGTCGAAGCTCAGCCACGCCGCATCCAATGTCACCATACGCAAAGCGTCGTGACGGGTAATCCGTTCCTCCGGCCCAAATACTTTTCCGCCCTCGGTCTTTCGCGTCACCGCTGTCTGAATCGCAAGAAATGGATTATAAGGATTGAGTGAGGTGTCGGGATCGAACCCCTGCATATGGTCGGAGTTAAGCGCCACCTTTACGCCGGCATCCTGCCATGTCTTAACGCCAATGAAATTGGCCAGCCGCTGCGGGCTAAGCGCGTCCGCCAGGGCGTCGCCATCTTTGTAATACCACGCGGGCTGGGTATCGACGCAGGCGCCCACCCGGGCCATGCGCAGCGCGGTTTTCCGGTCCGGAAAATAGGCATGAATGAAATTGTACCGCCGGGGGGCCATCGGACTGTCCGCATCAGCCGCTTCGACGGCTTCGAGAACCGCATCAACGCCTGCATCCCCCGTCACGTGCGACGACATTTGCCAGCCCAGCCGGTGTCCCGTCCGAATGATATTTTTTAAGTTCTCCCGCGTGACGCGCAGATCACCGCGGTACGCCGGATCCGATATTCCGTAGAGAGAAAAGGATTTGGGCCCATAAGGCTCCCGCATGTGCGCCGTGCCATAGAGGACACCTCCATCCACGCCGATTTTTAACGGTCCCACCCGCACCCAATCATCGCCGTCTCCGGTCTTGAAGGGCAAAGCCTGGATGGCCTTTTCCGTTCCCGCTACCGAACCATTGGTACTCAGTCCGATGGTCACCGTCACACGAACCGGCAGTCTGTCTTGCGCTTTGAGTTTCTGATACGTCCGATAACCGGCAGCATCCGTATTGCGGTCCGTAATGCTGGTGATGCCGATTTCACTGTAAAGGCGGAGGAGTTTAACCAAGGAGTCGTGATACTTTTCCTCGGGAACGTTTCGGCCGGGAAGAAACGGCGTCAGCAAGGCTTTGCAATCGTCCATCACGCCCGTCGGTTCTCCATCGGCGCGGTGGTGTATTTTTCCACCCGGCGGTGGCCGCGTGTCCTTCGTTATTTTTGCGGCCGCGAGCGCCGCCGAATTCAAAACCTGAACCGTACGGTTCGCGTACTGCCAGGTGAAGACCGCAGGATGCAAAGGCGCTGCCGTGTCTAGATCCAAGCGATTGGGCAGCCTTCGTTCGCGGATTCTCGTAACATCCACCCGGGGCAGCGTGATCCAACTGCCGGGCGTGAGCTCCTTCGCGCGTTCCCGGACCCAATCCTGAATTTCTGACAACGAATGAAGTTGGCGAAAAGGTTGTTGGGCTTCCCCGCGGGCGGCGCCGGTGGCATGCACATGGGTTTCGATCAATCCCGGTATCACCATGTGCCCCTTGGCATTCACCACGCGGGTGTTGGGCGCAGCCCATCTCTGAATCTCCGCGTCGGATCCGACCGCGACAAATACGCCATCACGAATTGCCACCGCCGTGGCGCGACTGTCGCGCGCATCCATGGTGATTATGCCGCCATTTACCACGATCAAGTCAGCGGTTCTTTGCTCAGTCGCAGCAAAAGCGGGCAGGCTGAACGCCAGCGCCGCTGCCACGGGAACGAATACTTTGGGAATCATGTTTGGGACAATCAGGTGGATCGGCGGGATTCCGTCGGTGCGGCGGACGTCCGGAGTCATTCTTGAATTTCGCTCTTCGTCAGAACAAGGAATAAACTCATTGCTTCACGCGCACAGGCCGCGCCTTCATTCAACGCCGCCGTTACCTCTTTATGAACACTCTCATAAGTTCATTTCAGAATCGCTGGATCTTGCCCTGCGTCATGAGGCTCATTGCGGCCCTTGCTCTTCCTTTCTCGGCTGCCGCGGCCGGCCGCACCGAATCCGAATTGCGCGTCGGTCGCGCAAAAGTGGTGATCACTCCACCGCTGGGCGCAGTGATGGGCAACTCGTACGGGATCACGGTCTCTACCGGCGTCTCCTCCGATGTGCACGCCAAGGCCGTGGTTTTTGAAAGCGGCGGGGTCAAATCGGCGATCGTTGCCTGCGACCTGATCAGCCTGCATCAGCCGATCGTTGCACAAGCGCGCGCCTTAATCGCCGAGCGATCCGGGGTTTCCCCGGACCGCGTGATGTTGGCGGCAACTCATTGCCATACGAGCGCGCAGACGCATCCCTATTTTATCGAATCGGCCGAACCGGCTGCCCGACAGATCAGTGAAAAATATATTGCAGACCTCCCGAAGCTCATCGCGGAAAGTGTGCGCCTCGCCGAG
>JBEENF010000139.1:0-8636 GCA_041192325.1 Verrucomicrobiota bacterium | reverse complement strand
ATGGCGCGCGAGCATTCGGAAACGATCAACATCCCGGCGGACGTGGAAAAGCACCTCGACCTCATGAGCGGGCAGGATCGGGGGCGAATTTATCGCATCGCCCCGGCGGGCTTTCGCTCACCGCCGCCGCCGCGCCTGAGCGGCGCCGCGGGAGCCGCCTTGGTGGCCGCATTGTCGAGCCCGCATGGGTGGTGGCGGGATACGGCGCACCGTTTGATCTTTGAGCGTCAGGACAAGTCGCTCGTGCCCGCGCTGGAGAATCTCGCGACCGCAGCCGCCTCGCCTCAGGCCCGCGTGCACGCGCTCTGGTCGTTGGAAGGACTGCAAGCGCTCGAGGTCCGCGTGATCGCGTCCGCGCTGGCGGATCCGCATCCGGGCGTGCGCATGAACGCGATCCGGCTGGCGGAGTCGCGGCTCGAGACTTCAGCGGCGCTGCGGGAAAAAATTCAAGCCCTCGTCAGTGATTCGGACGGTCACGTGCGCCTGCAGGTTGCGTTCACCGTCGGCGAATCCACGCAGTGGAATCAGGCGGCGCTGCTGGCCCGCCTCGTTCGTGAAAACAGCGGGGATTCCTGGACCCAGTCGGCGGTCTTGAGTTCAGCGGCGGCGTGTAGTGGCGAGCTGTTCGCGCTCGTCGCGAGTGATCCTGGCCTGCTCGCCAGCGTCCCAGGGGCGGATTTTGTGCGCCAGCTCGCGGTCGTCGTGGGCGCCCAGAACCGCACTGTCGATGTCGCGCGGTCGATCACGGTTCTGGCGGGACTGAACGACGGCGCGGCCGTCTTTCCGCTCGTGGCCGCTTTGGGCGAGGGACTCAAGCGGGCGGGCGCCTCTTTGACGATGGCGGATGCTCGTGGCCAATTGAACCCGCTGTTCGAACGGGTCCCCCGCCTGGCGGGCGACCTGACGCAGCCAGAGCCGGTGCGGCGCGCGGCCATCGATGCGCTGGCGCTCATGCCTTACGCGACGGCCGCTCCGAGTCTGCTTGGGCTACTGACGCCGGCGGAGGCGCCAGCGTTGCAGGCGGCGGCAATCAGCGCCTTGGATAAATTTCCCGACTCGCAGGTGGGAGCGGCGCTGCTGGAGCGGTACGCCGGTCTCAGTGCCCCGGCGCGGGTGCGGGTGCTGGAGGCGCTGCTCGGCCGCGCGGAACGCATCGAGGCGTTGTGGCGCGCGATCGAGAACCGCACGGTTCGACCGGCCGAGCTCACGGCGACGCAGCTGAGTTTTCTGCGCAAGCACAAGGACGCGCAGGTGCGCGAGCGCGCGGGAAAGCTGCTGGGAGCCGGCGAGGTGATGGCGCGGCAGGATGTCTATCAGAAGTATTTGGCTGCGCTGGAGCTGACCGGAGACCTGACGCGCGGGCAGTCGACGTTCGAAAGCCGCTGCGCGAGCTGTCATCGCCACGGGGGAGGCGGCTCTGAGTTTGGTCCCAACCTCGATGGCGTGGCCTCCGGCGGCAAGGAGCGGCTTCTTACGAGTATCGTGGATCCGAACCGCGAAGTGTTGGCGCGCTATTTCATCTCCAACGTCGAAACGAAAGATGGGGAGAGCATCGGTGGGATCCTGGAATCCGAGACGGCGACAACGGTCACGCTGCACCAGCCCGGCGGCGTGGTGCGCACCGTGCCGCGTGCCCGCATCGCGAGCCTCAAGACGGATAGCCGTTCTTTTATGCCCGAGGGGCTGGAGGCGGGGATGAGCGCGCAAGCGATGGCCGATCTGATCGGCTACCTTTGTGGTCCGGCACGTTGATGGCGGCAGAATGCGACGCCGAACGGGTCACTTGCCTGGAAACGGCGGCCAGTCGCGGCCGTTGGTCGCCCGTGCGAGCTTGAAGCGGGCGATGGAGCCACTTCCGCCGCTGCTTTCGGACAGCAAGTAGATCGTGTCCGCGCTCAGCGAGCCGGGCGTGCCAGTCAGCGTCCCGTCATCCACGCCCGCATCACGGAGCAGCAAGGCGCCATCGCGCCGATCAGCAGGAACGCCAGGCCCCTGCTCACGCCGTCACAGGCGGGCGCGCACGCCAAAGATGTACATGGGCTTGATCAACAGCGCAGAACTCGCCCGGCGCACCCCTTCACCCACGTGATTTTCCTGATCCATGGTGTCGGTGATGTTGCTTACATCAAGGTAGGCGTCGAAGTGCTTCGAAAGGGTGTAGAGCACCTTGACGTCCAGGGTGGGACGGGCGTCGCGATACGTTCTCCGGGATTCGATCGCGTTAAAGCTGGTCAAATAGCGACCGCGGTAATTGCCCTGGAAACGAAGACTGACCCGGTTTCTAATATACGATATCCCGATGTTCGCGTTCAACGGATTGAACCCGGCAATCTTGGATTGGGTGGCCAGGGTGATGGCATTGCCCGCCCCGTAATTTCCCTGGGCGTCCATGCGGGTCATGTTGGCGTAAGCGCCGAGCCCGCTCCAAAACCCCGGCAGGAAAGTGAACTGCTGGCTATAGCTAACCTCGAACCCCCTGACCCTCCCGGCTCCGCCATTGTATTGGGTGGTATAGAGATATCCGCCGTAATTTCCCTCGAAACCGTTGTCGAGACCTTCCGGCACGGTGGCGCCGCCTGCGGTGTAGATAAAATTTTTGATTTCCTTGAGAAATACCCCAGCGGTGATCTGGCCTGCGGGCTCGAAATAGTACTCGGCCGTGAAATCGAAATTATTCGCCGTCTGCGGCTTCAGACTGGGGTTGCTGGAGGCCACCGTCCGATTATCGATGTCAACCGAGGTGTTGGGCACAAGCTGCCCAATGCTGGGCCGTCCGATATTGGTCGCGTAGCTCAGGCGCGTGACGACTCCGGCAACGGGCGAGTATTTAAAATGTACGCCGGGCAACACCGTGCGATAGTCTCCGGATCGCGTCTGGCGGTTGCCAAACTCCGCCGTTCGCCGGCGCACGTCCTCTGCGACCGTGACCGGTCCCACCCAGGCGGCCCGGCGCGCTCTTTCCTCCGGCGTGACAATCTGCAAGGCGCCTTCGCCCCACGTTTTGGTCCGCTCCACCCGGAGTCCACCCATGACCGAAACTCTTCCGAGGTCGACATGCCCCATCACATAGGCGGCGCCAATATCCTCGGTGAACCGCGTGGCGTTCTGCAGGCCGCTTTGCATATTGGCGGCGGTGCTCTGGAGAAAGGATTGCGGGGATTGCTCCATTCCCGGTTCAAAGGGCAGCCCGGCCCGGGCGTTGCGCGGAAAGGGCAGATCATTGTACCGCGCAAGGTTTCCGCTCATCAAGCGCCGCTCCATAAACTGGGCTAGGTTGTCGTCGTTGATTCCCGTGGCGGGGTTGATCCCCATCACTCCGTCGGGACCGACCCAGTTGCCCGTCCGCGGATTGCTGATGCGATTACGCGCCTGGGAGCGCCAGCGCAACCCGGTCTTAAGATACGTGGGCACGGGGGAGGCGAAGCTCTTTTTTGCGTTGATCTGGGCGCCATCCAAACCATCCCACACCGTATTGGGCGTCACGCTGAAGGTGTTCTGCGTGTAGTTGGCTATATTGGTCCAGTCCGGTCCGGCGGTTTGGGTGACGGTGCGAAAAAACTCGTCGCCGGTGTTCTCAATCCGGAAGCCCACGTTGGGAATGATGAAGCGCGGATTGGTGGTTCCAATATAATAGATTTTAGACCGGGTGCGATAAGCGCTGTAATCGATATCGAGTTTCTCAAATTTGTGGACCACGCCCAAGCTGTAGTTTTTCAGGCGTCCATCCTGAAAAAGGTCGGTGGTTCCAACATTGAGATTACTCGCGGTGATCTGTCGAATGTCCGTGCGCGTGTCAGAATACCCCGGGACGATTCCCCCCGTGCCCGTGAGGTTGCTATTGGCGTCGCGGGTGGCGACGGCGGCCGTGGTCGACCAGGTGGCGGCAGTATTGTAGGTTTTCTCCCAATAATGATTGCCCGGCTGCGCGTTCAGGGAAACGCGCGTGCTATCGCTGAGCTTGTAGTCGAGCTTTACACCCAGACCGGCCCGGGTGCGCGTGCTCCGAAAATCCGTAAAGCCAAAACTTGAAATGTAAGCCGGACCCGCCACGCCGTTTGGCACGGCCTCGTGCGTCATGGACGGAAGGTCGATCATGGAAGTGTGCACGCGATAGCCCCAGTTGAGCGACACCCCCAGCTTGCCCATGAAGACTTCGGAATACGCCAGCGAATAATTGGGGTGCATCTTGTCGCGGGAGTCCGCCACGCGCCAGTCGGCCCCGATCGAGCCCGAGATGCGGCGCTCCGGCGAACTGTCGAAGGCGCTCTTGGAAACCATATTCACCGCCCCGCCGATCGAGTCGCCGTCCATGTCCGGCGTCGGCGACTTGACCACTTCGATCCGCTCGATCGCGTCCGCGTTGGATTGGGAGAATTCAAAGTCACGCGTGGTCGCTCCGCCCGTGGCCGAACCCACCCGGTTTCCGTCCAAGGTTACCGTCAATAGATTCTGACTCATTCCGCGCACCCGGATGAATCGAATGTCGCCGCCGACCGACTCTCCCTCGACGCCCGGGAGTTTCATGATGAGGTCGGCCGGATTGCCAAACAAGCTGCCGAACGCATCAGTGGAGGCGATGCTCCTGACGCCGTCGGATTGCCGTTGGAGCGTCATGGCGGCGGCGTTGCCCTCCCGCTCTCCTGAAACCACGAACTTGTTCAGCGTATAGATATCGGCGGTTAATCCGACGTCCTGTTGCCGCGGGGTTCCAGGCGAGATGGTGACCGGGACTTGTTGAGTGTTCAGGCCGGTGTAGGAAATGGACAACACGACGTTTCCCGTAGGAACATCGGTGATCCGATATACGCCTTGCCGGTCCGTCACCACTTCCCGTCCCGACGGAGTGACTACGACCCGCGCGCCCTCCAAAGCTCTACCGGTGGCCGAGTTCGTCACGATTCCGGTGAGCGTGCCCTGGCTGGTGGCGGATTGACTGCGATTGGGTGCTTCGACAGCGCGTGCGCTGGGATCGGTTGCGAGTGCCAGGGCAAAGCAACCGAGGGTTAGAATAACAGTTGGGGTGGGTCTCATAAATTGGGGTAATGCTTTCGCGGGGTTTCACGCTGAAGGGGTTTCAGCTGCTCCCGCCGCCGTCCATGACGGCGTCAAAGCTGTACGAATCATGCACCCGACCAAAGCTTTTTCCCCACGGTTTCCATTGGATATGACTCCCGCCTTCGAATCATACGCCCCGAGAACCTCGCGGTTTCCGCTACACCTTAGCGCGGGTGCAGCGGCGGCAGGTGAGCAACAAAAAGCGGTTTCAGCCTCCGGCGCCTGAGGGTCCCACGCCAACTCAGACTTCGATTCGCATGCCTTTGCGACGAAAGATCGGCGCGGCGTATTTGCGGTAGTTTCCTCCGAGGATTTTTACCCGATCGTCGCGGGACAGATCGGCGTCCAGCACCTTGGCGAGCTCGGTCGCGTAACTGCGCAGCGGCCCATGGGCTCCCCAAACGATTCGATCCACCCCCAACTGGGCCATGGCGCGGTCGACGCTGCCGGAATGCGGGTCGGAGCCGGAGAACTCGAGCAAGACGTTTTGGAAGGGCCGGATCGCGCGAATTCCCAGTTCCCAGTCGCCGCCCGCATGGCCACAGATCATCCGGACGTCGGGAAACCGCCGCGCCAGATTGGCCACGTGCAGGGGCGTGGATTCCCCCACCGCGTTTCCGCCGCCCGGCAGCCGGGGCGTGCCGCCGACCGCGAACCAAGTGTGGATATAAATTGTGGCCTCGAGCTCGACGGCGAGCCGTATGATCCGGTCGTTGTTGGGGTGATCACACGTGATTCCCTGAGCATTGCCGCCTTCGTATTTTATGCCGATGCAAGGGCCGTTCCGGATCCATTTCTCCATCCGCGCGCAACTGCCCTCGGGAAAGCGGGCGTCGATTCGCACCAAGCCGGACAGCCGGTCCTTGTCCCGCTCGAGAATGCGCCGCAGTCCGGCCTCGTGAGGCACCGGGGTTTGAGCGCTGGCCTGATCCAAGCGGGCCCACTCTTGCGCGCTCGCTCCGGTCGGGATCTCGGGCCATTCGGCGTTTCTCCCGATATCCAGGGCAATCGATCGCTCAATCCCCATGCGTTCGACGTAAAACTGGTTTTGTTCGTAGAGCGCAATCGGGTCCTCGCTCGGACGACCGAGAAAGCCGTGAAAATGCGTGTCCCAAATGCGGTAGGCAACGAGCTCGTCGCGCGTGGGCAGGCCGTAATCGGAGGCGTTGATGAAAAACTCGCGCGGATTCATGAAGAAGTGGCTGGGCGGACTTTGGTTCTTCGCCGCTTCCCCTCGCCCGGCCAAGCGGAAGCGAACTTTACCAAGTCGGGCGGCGGAGCCGAAGTAACCTTCGGAGATCCATTCTGCAACGTCCATCGGTGAAAACACCTGAACGCGCGGAGTCCAGCGGAGCGACTCCGAATTTTTCGGGCGACTTGGCCCGGTAGATTATCAACCTGCTGCTCCGGGAGGTTCCACCTCCATTCGCCCCAACAGGGAGCAAGATGCTCCCGCTACTGTTCCCCCGCCAAACCACCCGCCGCCCTTGCTTCCGGTCATGTCCAGAACCGGCCTTCCCCTGCAATCCTCATGAAGAAATTCGTTTTCTGCCTTCTGTCCGTCTGCGCCCTCATTGCCTTCGACCCGGTGCAAGCCGGGGAACCGCCGCGCGCGCCGAACATCGTGATCATCTTTGCCGATGACTTGGGCTACGGCGATCTTGCCAGTTACGGCAGCCCCAGCATCCGCACTCCCCACCTGGATCGGATGGCCGCGGAAGGTCTGCGGTTCACAAATTTTTATGCCGCTGCTCCGCTTTGCACCGCAAGCCGTGCCGCCCTGTTGACCGGTCGCTATGCGATCCGGAGCGGCATGTACGGCAAACGCGGCGTGCTCTTTCCCAACTCCGCCGGCGGATTGCCCCCGGACGAGATCACCATCGCTGAAATGTTGCGCTCGCGCGGTTACGCCACGGCGCATATCGGCAAATGGCATTTGGGAATTCATGCCGGAAGCCGGCCTAACGACCAGGGCTTCGAACTCAGTTATGGCCTGCCGTATTCAAACGACATGGACCTGCGCGCCGACGTGCCCCCCGCAGTGACGAAGAGCGCCGAACCGCCGGAAGACGGTTGGAACGTGCCGCTGATCCTCAATGGTACGGTGATCGAGAAACCGGCCCGGCAGACGACGTTGACGCAGCGCTACACCGCCAAGGCGGTGGAGTTCATCAAGGAACACAACCGGCAGCCTTTCTTTCTCTACTTCGCCCACACTTTTCCGCACGTCCCGCTTTTTGCCTCCCCCGCTTTTAAGGGTCGCAGCCCCCGCGGCATCTACGGAGATACCGTCGAAGAACTCGACTGGAGTGTCGGCGAGGTCATGGCGACGTTGAAGGAAGCGGGGCTGGCGGAAAACACGCTCGTCGTTTTCACGAGCGACAATGGCCCGTGGCTCAGCCAAGGCCTCCAGGGCGGCAGTGCCGGACCGCTCCGCGACGGTAAGTTCAGCACGTGGGAGGGAGGGATGCGGGAACCCGGCATCGCCTGGTGGCCGGGACGGATTGCTCCCGGCGTTTCCCACGATTTTGCGAGTGCCCTGGATTTGTTGCCCACGGTCGCACGGCTCGCCGGCGCCAAGCCGCCAACCGACCGGACACTCGACGGCATTGATTTGGGACCGCTGCTGTTCCACGGGATGTCGCTGCCCGAGCGCCCATTTTTTTATTACCGCGGCGCCGATGTGTTCGCTTGTCGCCTCGGTCGCTACAAACTCCACCTCGCCACGCAGGACGGCAACGGGCAGCCAACCGCCAAAACCCACAATCCGCCCTTGCTGTTCGACTTGGGACGCGATCCCGGCGAGCGCTCGGACATTGCCGCGAATCACCCCGAAGCAGTGACCACGCTGCTCGCCGCCATCGCGGCGCACCGCCAGGATATGAAACCGGGCACCCCGCAGCTTTGAACCCCGTCCCGCGCTTCGTTGCGGGAAAAACGATTGCCCGCCGGGGGCGGACTCGGCCCATTGCGACCTGCGCCTGCGGTATGCTGTAATCCGCCAAAGTAGCGGGATATTCCTTCTCCCGTCCCCCCAATCGGAAGCAAGCTGCTCCCGTCGCTTTCCAGAGCTGTCACGCACCCCGGGCGTTGCCGCGTCGCGCCGCGACCGACCTGAACGGCATCCCTTTGTCGCGGTTGGTTCCCATGGCGCCACGCCACGCTAAACGGAAATGCTGGCGATGGATCCGCGCCTCAATGAGCGTCATGGGTCCGCTGCTGCGACTGTGGCCGGCAGACCGGCTCCCCCACCATGAACCCCATCGCTTCGCTTCCCTGCTTCGGCGCCAACTCCTTCCCTGCGCCCGCCCGACCGCTTCGCGCGGGGCTTTTTTTAGCCGTCTTCGTCGGCGTGTTCTCGCCGCATGCCGTTGCGGCCGCCGCCGCCCAGTTCTGGGCCGGCGCCGCGAAGGTCGACATAACCCATCGCGATGCGCCCTTGGCGAATGAGCCGAGGTTTGTGAAGGCGCTGGTGATTGGCAACGAGACCACCCGCGCCGTCATCGTCTCGATTGACGTCGTCGCCGTCGCCGAGATTGGCGCGATCCGCAACGACTTCGTCAGCAACGTGCGGGCGCAGT
>JBEENF010000138.1:0-8641 GCA_041192325.1 Verrucomicrobiota bacterium | reverse complement strand
GGCGAAGGGAAAGTAGACGCAGACAATTTCGACCCCCGTGATCACCGCGAGCAGCATGGCGATTTGCACGTAAATCTGAAATTTGCTCTCGTCATGCCCATCATGGTGGGCGGCGGCAGGAGAAGAGGAAGCGCTCATGGATCAGAGGTATTCGAGGAGATAAACGGCGGTGAAAATTACGATCCAGACGATGTCAACGAAGTGCCAATAGAGACCCATCGATTCGACATCAATCGCGTGGCGTTGATCGAAATCCACCGGTCCCGCCGGCCGTGCCAAACGGAGAAGTCCGAATGCCGCCGCGATGAGCAGCACAACAAAGAGCCATTCGCCCTTCGCCACCCCGCCAATTGTTCCGATGCTCAAGCCGTGCTCGAGGAGAGCGAAGACCAGCGCGAGTGACACCTTCAAGGCCAGCAGCAGAAACCCGATCATCACCGTGGCGTGAATGAGATTTGAGCGCAGCCAGGAAGGGCGGGCCACACTGGGAGCGGGCTTGAAGCTGCGCACGTACATGAGCGTCAGCCAGAGCACGCCGATGGCGACGTGACAGCCATGTGTTCCCGTCAGGGTGTAAAACGTCGATCCCAGGAGACTGTTGGAAATCGTCATCTTCTTCAGGTGGACGAATTCCGTGAACTCGAACACCTGACACCCGAGGAAGATCATCCCGAAGAAGATGGTCGTGAGCAGCGACCAGCGGCAGCTCTTCACGTTGCCCTTCTGGATCGCATTTACCGCCAATGCCATCATCAGGGACGACATCAGCAGGATGAAGGTGGAGAACGAGGTCAGCGCCGGCGCGAAAATTTCCTTCGGACTCAAGCCATCAGCAGGGGGATGGAGCCGGTAAATAAGGTGAGTCGAGATCAGCGCGGCAAAAAACATGCAGTCCGACGCCAGAAACGCCCACATGAGGAGTTTCTTGTTGGGTATGCCCGTGGATGTGCTCGGGTCGTGATGGTGATCGATGGCGGCGGCGCCGGCGTGGCTACTCATGGGTGATCAGGAAGGTTTGAAGCGTGGTGGATGACTAGTGCTTGGCGGGGGCGTCTTCGATCGGTTTGCCGTCTTTGTCCAGATGGAGGTGATAGCCTTCGTTGCCTTCCAGAGCCCAGAAGTAGATTCCAACGAGCATTACCACGCCGCCTATCAGAGTGAGGCCGAGCTTTGGTCCCACTCCGGGCCCCTGGCGTGATTCGAAGACGGTGATCCCGATCGCTCCGATCAACAGCCCAAGGCTCGCCACGAGCGGCCAGATGGAGCCGAAAGGCATATGAATCCCGCCATGGGCATCCTCCGCCTTGGCGTGTTCGGCTTTTTCACGGGCAATCTCTTCCTGATGGTGCTTTTCGTACCACCACGCGTCGCGGGCGTGCACCGTTGGGATCACGCTGAAGTTGTATTCGGGTGGCGGATTCGGAATCGACCATTCCAAGGTGCGGCCGTCCCAGTAATCGCGGTTGACCCGTTCACCTTTCAGATAGGTGTAAACCATAACCGCGAAATACACGAAAATACCCACCCCCAAGATCAGCGCGCCGACCGTGGCAATATAGTTGGCGGCGTTCCAGCCGAGGTTTGGATCGTAGGTGAAGGTGCGACGGGGCATGCCGTTCAGGCCCAGGAAATGCATCGGGAAGAACGTGACGTTAAAGCCGACGAAGATGATCCAGAAGGAAAGCTTGCCCCAGAATTCGCTGACCTTGCGGCCAAACATGAGCGGAAACCAGTAATGGATGCCCGCCAGCAAGGCGAAAACCGAGCCGCCAATCAGCACATAATGAAAATGGGCGATCACGAAGTAAGAGTCGTTCTGTTGCGCGTCGGCGGGCGCGGCGGAGTGCATCACGCCGGAAAACCCGCCGATCATGAACATCCAGACAAAACCCAGCGCAAACATCATAGGCGTGCGCATCATGAGATGCCCGCCCCAAAGGGTGCCGATCCAATTGAAAATTTTCACGCCCGTCGGCACGGCGATGGCCATGGTCGCCAGCGCGAAGGCGGCGGTCGCAACCGCACCCATGCCGGTCGTAAACATATGATGGCTCCAAACCGCAAACCCCAGAAAACCAATGGACGCCCCGGAGAAAACCACGATCGGGTAGCCGAACAAAGGTTTTCGCGCAAACGTCGGCAAGATCTCCGAGATAATGCCCATGGCTGGCAAAATAAGAATGTAAACCTCGGGATGGCCGAAGACCCAGAACAAGTGCTGCCAGAGGATCGGCATGCCCCCTCCGGATACTTCGAAGAAATTCGTGCCGAAATTCCGGTCCAGCATGACTTCTACCAGCGCGATGGTGATGAAGGGGAAGGAAAGTACAATCAGGAAGGAGGTGAATAGCGTCATCCACGTAAAGACCGGCAGCCGCATCATGGTCATCCCGGGCGCCCGCATGTTGATGATCGTGACGATGAAATTCAATGAAGCCGCGATCGACGCGACACCGAGCAATTGAAGCCCCATGATCCAATAATCCACCGAGTGACTCGGGGTGAACTGTTTCGAGGTGAGGGGAGCGTAGCCGTACCATCCGGCGTTAGGCGCGCCCTGTAGCTCACCCGGTAGAAACCAGCCAATGTTGAGGATGATTGCGCCGGCGACGAAGGTCCACAGCGAGAATGCATTGAGGCGCGGAAATGCCACGTCACGCGCGCCAATTTGCAGCGGCATGATGAAATTAAAGAACGCTGATGACAAGGGCATGACCGCGAGGAAGATCATCGTGGTCCCATGCATGGTGAACAGCGTGTTGTATTGCTGCGCCGTCAGCAGGTCATTGTTCGGCACCATCAACTGCAGGCGAATGAGCAATGCCTCGATCCCGCCGACGAGAAAGAAGAACAGGGCGAAGAAGCCGTAGAGAAACCCGATGCGCTTGTGATCGACGGTCGTGAGCCAGCTCCACAAACCGGTTTTGGCAGTCGGGTGCGTAAGAAGGCCAGGTTGAGCTGGCGCGTGCTCCTCTTTGGTGAGGTAGGCTGATTTTGCCAATTCCATGTGGGTCAGTTTGTTTGAAATTTTCGGGAAATCGTAACGGCGCCGCGCTCGTGTATCCGAGAGGCTGGTATGGCAATCACTTCAGGCTTTCCAAATAGGCTACGAGCGCGACCTCATCCTCCGGCGTAAGCTTGATGTTATTGTCTTTGTAACCCTTGGCCATCTTGTTGCCGGGCTTTACAGCTCCTGGATCGTGCAGCCACCGCTGCATTTGCTCCCGGTTATTTTCGAGCAGTCCGGCGCCGAGCGTGGTGCGAGATCCGATGTGAGTCAGGTCCGGCGCCGTTACGCCCTGCGCGCCATGACCGCGGACCGTATGGCACGCCAGACACGTCTTTGCCGCAAAGAGCGCTTTGCCTTTGGCGATCAGCTCCGGATCTTCACCGCTGTCAGGGGCCTGCTTGCTCCGCCAGGCGGCCAGCGGTTCTACATTGAACTTGTCCGTTATTCCGACCTCGTTGCGCTTGAATGAACGCAACGCGGCGAACTGCGCTTTGGTGGCCCCAGCGGATGCGGTCTGCGCGGTTGTAACGTTCCGCGCTGGCTGCAGTTGCCGGTCCAACCATTCATTGAAATCCTTTGGGCCGAGCGCCACGACGCGGAAACGCATGACGGCATGGGAATCGCCGCAATACTCCGCGCATTGACCCCAAAAATATCCGGGTTTGTCCGCTTGCAACCAGATGTGATTGGCGCGGTTGGGTATCATGTCCACTTTGCCCGCAAGTTTTGGCACCCAGAAAGAGTGAATCACGTCGACCGTGCGAATGTTGATCCGCACGGGCCGGCCAGCGGGAATAACCAATTCATTTCCGGTGATGAGTTTGTCCTTCGTGGTGTCGTTGATGGTCGCTTGCTCGGACGGGTATTCGAATTTGAACCACCATTGGTAGCCGATGGCGTTGATCTCGTAGGCCGAGGCTTTTTGGTCGGCCGGTACATCGTGGGTGTACCAAATGCCGCTCAGGGTGGGGATCGCGATGATAACGAGCGCCAGAACGGAAGCGCCGATCAGGCTGAGCTCGATGAGGGGATTACCATGACCTTGCGGCGGCGGCTCGGCGTGTTCATCCGCGTCGGAACGGGCGCGAAATTTCCATGTGGCGTAGGCGAGAACGGCGCCGACGATGAGGAAAATCACCAGTGTGACCCAGCACGTTACGTAAAATATCCGAAGCTGCTCCCGGGCGATGGGACCGTCGACAACCATGGTCGACTGGTGCCCGTCCATCCGCCAAAAATTGAGGTCACAGCCGGAGAGAAGCGTCCCACTTGAAAGCGCAAATGCCAGCTGGATCCAACGCGCGAAGCGCGGGCGCCGGGTCGAAGTCGAAGGTGATGGTGTCAAACGCATGTGGTCGGGCGGGAAAGGAAGGGCTGAGGGAGCGAACGCCAGGAGCTCAAGAGGGTTTGCGAACGCGTTGCCATTTCAAGCCATAATCAGGGGTATTTCAGCCGGAGTGCGTCCTCGCAAAATTTCTTCACAGCGAATTCCTGCCTCTAATAACCACTCTCGGGCGAAGGTCCCCCCCGGGTCGATGTCGCTTCGGGTTTGCATGTCCCGCAATGGCATCCAACGTTTTAGCCTTATGAAAATTCGAATCTTATTCGTTTCCCTCTTCGCGGCGTTGTTGACGGGTTGCGGTCAGAAAGACCCGGCTGCGTCCAGCACGACTGCAGCCGCTCCCAAAACCGAGAAGGCCGTGGCGAGCGCGCCGGCCCCGAGTGCTGGCCCCCGCGTCGTGGAGATTACCGCCAACGACCAAATGAAATTCAGTCTCGCGACGATCGAGGCGAAGGCGGGAGAGGAAATCAAAGTGGTACTGACGAATGTCGGCACTCTTCCAAAAGAAGCCATGGGGCACAATTGGGTGCTGCTTCAGGCGGCGGCGGATCCCATGGCCTTCGCGATGGGGGCGGCCAGCGCACGGGACACCGATTACATTCCTGCGGCCATGAAGGACAAGGTTATTGCCCATACCGCAATCATCGGGCCGCGCAAATCCGATGAGGTAACCTTCAAAGCTCCGGCGGCTGGCGAGTATGTTTACCTTTGCTCATTCCCCGGCCACTTCGCTGTCGGTATGAAGGGCAAGTTGATCGTCAAGTAGCAGGGTAGTCGCTGCGGCGATTCTGCCGTCGCCAAGATATCTTTCAGGCGCTCCGCAAGCAGGGCGGAGCGCCGAATATTTTCCCCTCACGCTTCCTGCTCACCGTCTCCGGCTGTCAGTGCCGGATAATCGGGATCGCACATTGTCCGCCAAGCTTTTGCGGGCGCGCAAAAGTGGCGCGGGGCTCTCTGCCGTGGAAAAATGCGTGCCGACGATGGAGACAATTTCAGCGGGAGAAAACGGTTTGTTAATGATTCCCACGGCGCCTGCCCCCAGCCCGCGACTGGTGAGTTCGGGTGTAGTGTCGCGCACCATCATCCAAGCCGGAAACGTCCCACCACCCGATCTGGTGGAGTAGCTTCGCAACGATTCGAACAATTCAAGGCCAGCCAGCCCCGGCACTTGCACCTCAATGAGTGCCGCGTCCGGCCAGTGCAGCGCTGCAATTCGCATTCCGTGCTGGGCGTTCGCGGCGATCAGCACGTCGTAACCCGCGCGCCGGAATCCGTTCTGCAGCAAGCCGCGAAAACCACTATCACTTTCCACCACGAGTATAGTTCGCCCCATGCGGCAATTTCAGGAGTCTGGGCCCCCACTGACAACGCCGGCGGGCTGCGAAAAGCCCGTATTTCGGGTAGGGGAATTTACGCAGATCCCATCCGCCCCCGCGAAGGCTGCTGCCAAGAGCGGCTAGATATTATCGTCTTCTCCCGAGCGGCCCTTGCCGCCGTTGGCAGGCAGGTGGTGCGGCAAAAAAATGTAGTAGTTCATCAGCCACCAGCTGCGCGAGGAACGATAGAAAAGGGCGGGGAACACCAATGCTCCCATACCGGCGAGCACCATGGCTGTGGTCGTGCCAATCACGTGAAAATAGGCCAGCAGCATCACCGGCAAAAGAAAACCGACGAGCGTGACGCCGTAATTAAGCGACATTGAGCCGAGGAAGAATCCCTCGTCGTTACCCCGCTCGATCTTGAAGCCGCAGTCGGGGCACTCTTTGTTTACCTGGAAGAATGTGCCGGGTTTGAACAAGGTTCGGTTGCCACAGTTGGGGCAGCGGTTGGTGAGGCCTCGGACGATGATTTGGGCGCGGGTAACTTTCATGCGTCAACGAATTCACTGAAAAGGTCGCGTGGAAAGCGCCTTCCCACAAAGAAAAAAGCGCCCCGCTTCCGCGAGGCGCCGAGGGGAGAGACTGGTCCGTTCCCGGGAATCAGGAGCCGAGTTGGTACCGGACAAAGCGGCGGATCTGGATGTTCTCGCCGATTTTGGAAATCTGGTCGGTGAGCTTTTCCTTCACGGTTTTTTCCGGCTCTTTGACGAACGGCTGATCGAGCAGACAAATGGTGGAGTAGTATTTGTCGAGTTTGCCTTCCACGATCTTCTGCACCGCGGCCGGCGGCTTGCCGAGCACCTGCGCTGCCGCGATCTCGCGTTCCTTGGCGAGATCCGCCTCCGGCACTTCCCCGCGCCCGACGTAAAGGGGGCTGGCGGCGGCGATCTGAAGGCAAAGATCCTTCACAAACGCGCGAAAATCGTCGTTGCGCGCCACAAAATCCGTTTCGCAGTTTACTTCAATAAGAACGCCGACTTTCCCTCCGACGTGAATGTAGCTTTCGACTAACCCTTCCTTCGTCGCGCGATCGGCTTTCTTGGCAGCGGAGGCAGCGCCTTTCTTCCGCAGAATCGTGGTCGCCTCCTCGACGTTTCCGTTCGCCTCAGTGAGCGCTTTCTTGCATTCGAGCAAGCCCGCGCCGGTCGCCAGGCGCAGATCGTTGACCATGCTGGCAGTGATGGTGGTGCTCATTAAAAATGCGTCGTTTTTAGCTTATTCGGCCTTCACCACGGGGCGTTTGGCGCGGACCGCCTTCTTTTTGAGGGCGGCAGGATCGGAGTCGCCTTCGACCACGGCGACCACATCAGGCGGCAATTCGACCTTGGAGAGATCCACTTCGCTGGCGCTGGCGATCGCGGGCGCGACTCCCGCTTGGGTGGCGCGCAGATCGGCGGCGCCCCGTTGCGCCCGGCGGCTGTCGCGCTGCGACAGGCCGCTTTGGATCGCGGCAGTGACCGCCTCGACAATGATGCGGATCGACTTGACCGCGTCGTCGTTGCCCGGGATCGGGTGCGAAACCGTGGTGGGATCGGAGTTCGTATCCACAATGCCCACGCAGGAAATTCCGGCGCGCGCCGCTTCGGCCACGGCGATCTTGTGGTGGTTAACGTCGACCACGAACATCGCCGCCGGCAGGCCGCCCATGTCCGCGATGCCACTGAAATTCTTTTGCATGCGGGTCATTTCCCGCTTGATGGCCGATTCTTCCTTGCGGGGAAGCTTGGCCATTTCGCCATTGGTTTCCATCGCTTGGTATTTTTTGAACTTCGCGATGGATTTTTTAACGGTCTCGTAGTTCGTGAGCGTGCCGCCGAGCCAGCGATCCACGCACATCGGCATGTTAACGGAAGCGGCGGCTTCACGCACGATTTCCTTGGCCTGCCGCTTGGTGCCCACGAAGAGCACGGCGCCGCCGTTGCCGACGGTGTCTTCCAGAAAGGCGCAAGCCTTGGTGAGCGCCTCATGCGTCTTGCCTAGGTCGATAATGGTGACGCCCTGCCGGTGATCGAAGATGAAGGGCTTCGAACGCGGATTCCAGCGCTTGGTCTGGTGGCCGAAGTGTACGCCT
The DNA here is from genome assembly GCA_041192325.1 of Verrucomicrobiota bacterium. Classification (GTDB taxonomy): domain Bacteria; phylum Verrucomicrobiota; class Verrucomicrobiia; order Opitutales; family Opitutaceae; genus ER46. The sequence goes on along the minus strand of JBEENF010000138.1, from coordinate 839 downwards.
GCATCGAGCAGGTCTTTGGGTGTTACGGTAATGCTCATGATCTGATTTATCTGGCGACAATCAGGTCGGCCAATGGGCCGCCTTGCGATCGTTGGATGTTTTGATGGTTATGTTGACGAGTGCATGGGCCCCGAAAGGAAAACCCCGTGGCTAATGCAGTCGGCCAAAACACCGCCCGTCAGAACCGCTGGCAAGCGTGAATTAAGCAAAAATCCAGAAAGGCGTTGACAGTCGGTGGCGGGGTGAGGACCTTCCGCCTCCCTTTTGTTGCAGGGTGGAGCAGCCTGGTAGCTCGTCAGGCTCATAACCTGAAGGTCGTTGGTTCAAATCCAACCCCTGCACCCAATTTGGGTTACATAAGCCTCGCACTCTGCAATGAGATGCGGGGTTTTGTGCGTCTGTGGGGGCTGTTTACTGCTAACAGAAAGCGGGGTTATTGCTAACAGTCCGCCCGCAAACGCCGATAACGCCGAGGTCTTTTTGCGCCGGTGTAACAGTGTATTCAGGGCGGATATACGGCCGAAAAATTCGGCCGTAAAAACTACCGTGCGGTGCTTCAACCACCGAGCCACACGTGCCTTGAGAACTGTTTTTCAAAGGGTGCCGGGGGGGCAGCGTCAGGCGAGCGCGGTGCCGGGTGAGCGCATAACTTCCGCTTCGCGCGCGCGGTGTCAGGGTTCTAGCTCGCCGGGAAATCTGAAAAAACATCAGTGGGGTGCATCGCTAAAAATGTAAAATTTCTCAAAACTCCGTGTGTTTTGTCGGGCGCTAAACCGTCGGTGGGGCGCGTTGGGCGGTTAGCTTTTGCTTCCCCCCCCCCCCCCCCCGCCCGGCGGGCG
>JBEENF010000137.1:0-8670 GCA_041192325.1 Verrucomicrobiota bacterium | reverse complement strand
TGTTGCGGATGAGGAAGCGGTGGGCGAGGTGCTGGAAGTGGCGGAATCGCTCGAGGGGCTCGGAGTCGAAGAGCTGGTTGCCGTATCGCTACTCGCAGCGGAGGTCGTGTCCCTGGTGGAGCGGCCCGTGGAGTTCAGCGTGTCGGATGAACTGGCGCTGCTTGACGGCGATTGGCTCGAGCTGCTCGTGGTGTCCGTGCTCGAGCTCGAGGGGCTGGAGTAGGTGGAAGTCGAAGGGCTCGACGAAGACGTACCATAGGAGCCGGTCGAGGTGGAGCCCGGGCTGGAACTAGCCGTCGAAGTGGTGCTGTCGCGGCCGGTTGAACCATAAGAACCCGTGGAGGATGACGAGGACGGCATGGTGGACGAGGAGCTGGCGCCCCCGGCGGATCGTTGCGCGGCGGAACCGCTGCCGTAGGTGGAACCCGGCGACTGCCCGACTCCAGTGGAAGTGGTCGAACTGCCGTAGCTCGAGTTGGTCGAGCCGCTGCCATACGTCGAACCGCCAGGCGAAGTGGCGCGGCTCGTTTCGCGGGACGTCGTATCCGTTGAGGTATTACTCGAGCTCGCGGGGGTCGAGGTTGAACTGCTCGAGGAACCGGCCCCGTACGCTGAGTCGGTAGTGGAAGTGGAACCGGCTGACCCGTAGCCGCCAGAACTCTGGGAGCTCATGGGCGTCGTGGTGGCGGTCGTCGAGGCGGTGGATTCGGTTCCAGACGATCGCGTGGCGTGACTGCAGCCGCTGAGGGCCAAGCCCGCGAGAAGGAGGGAGAACAAGATTGATTTATTCATAGTCGATTGAGTTGCCGGGCGACTGACCACGTGGTTCCCCTTCGGTTCGCGGCTCTAATGGGTCTAATGACGCCCGTTTCGCCGGGTTTTGCACGAAGTCCGGCGCTCGATCTGGCATCACGCACGATGGAGAGGGGGCGCCGCCTGGTGGGGTAATAAAAAAGCCGGCCCCGCGAAGGGCCGGCGACTTTCAACACTCGCTTGAATTCGCTTAGCTACCGGCGTTTTTATCGAGCTTGATCTTGGAGGTCACCTTGGTGACGCCTTCAGTGTCGAGCGCCACCGCAATCGCGCGGCCAATCTCGTCCGCCGTGCGGGCCTTCCCCGTCAGGACCACTTCCGTCTGGTGGTCGATTTCCACATCGAGTTTAAACGGAGCCAATTGGCTGTCGCCGTGCACGCGCGATTCAACCGACGACTTGAGAGCGGACTTATCGACTTTGCCTGTGGGCGCTCCCGCACTGGTCTTCGTCCGCACAATGTCGCGCTTGGCGTCTATATCCGCCTGCAGGTCCGTGTTGCTCAGCTTCCATTCGGTAACGCGAGCAGACACGTCATGCGCCATGTTCGACATGGCGTTGGCGGTTCGCTTACCCGCGCGTTCCAGCGCATCGCCGGTCGAGTCCGCCGCTCGGGAGATATCGCTGGCAGCGTTGCGGCTGGCAGTATCGACCCGTTCGCCAACCGTGCGGTCGGTCGCGGTGGTCCCGGCGGTGCTGGTGGTGGAATAATCCGGCGTGGTGCGCGGGTCGTTCGCCGCCGTCGACGTGCGCGTGGACTTGCTACAGCCCGCCAACGCGAGCCCGATTACAATGGATGTGTACAAGAATGTTTTTTTCATGGGTGAGTTTGAGTTGCGCGCCGACTGACCACGGAGTACCCGGGCGGTTCATCGGCTATTTTGGCTGGCGTCGTGCGTTCCGCATGACCATCTGCTGTTTTTCATGCATTCTTCCTCCGCTCTAATCACCGGCGCTTCCCGTGGCATTGGCCGGGGGATTGCGGTGGAACTCGCCCGCATGGGCTGTCGGGTGGCAATCAACTACGCGGGGAATGCCGCCGCCGCGGCGGAAGCGCTGGCGTTGGTGCGCGAGGCGGGGGGGGAAGGTCGGCCGGATCGATCTGCTCGTGAATAATGCGGGCGTGGCGCCGGCGGTGCGCGCCGATCTTCTTGAAGCGGGGGAGGAAAGTTTCGATCGCCTTTTTGCGATCAACTTGAAGGGGCCATTTTTCCTCTCTCAACTCGTCGCGAAGCAAATGTTGCGGCAAGTGCCCGACGCGGCGGGGTTTCGCGGGCGCATGGTCAACATTACCTCCATTTCCGCGTATACGGCCTCCGTGAACCGGGGCGACTATTGCATGGTAAAGGCGGGGCTGGCGATGATGACGAAGTTGTTCGCGGACCGCCTCGCGCAGGGCGCCATCAATGTGTACGAGATTCGACCGGGGGTGATTGCCACCGACATGACCGGCGGGGTGAAGGAAAAATACGACAAACTCATCCTCGATCAGGGCATCACGCCCATTCGACGGTGGGGCAAGCCCGAAGACATCGGCCGGGCGGTTCGTGCCATCATGGAAGATCGCTTTCCTTTTTCAACGGGAGCGGTGTTCGACGTCGACGGCGGTTTCCATTTGCACCGATTGTAATTTCTTTCGGGGGAGCTTCCGCCCGCTCACCCGCCGAATACTTACGCGGTGTCACGCCCCATGCAGCGTCTTTATTATCTCGGGAAACCTGCGGACTGCTTTGGCTGGGGAATCGCCAACACGAACCTGGTCCGCGAATTGTCCCAGCTATGTGATGTCGTCGTTGACGAATCCGGCCGCACGGAGTTTGACGCGCCCGTGTTTGTGCCAGTCGGCGACCATACGTTAACGCCGATTCGCCATGTGAAAGCTCCGCGCATCATCGGCTATTGTTTCACCGAATGGCCGCTGCATCAAAACGCCGCCGTCAACGCCACCCTTTACGATACCCTGTTTGCCGGGTCGTCATGGAACACTTGCAAGCTGGTGGAGGCCGGCTGCAAACGAGTCGAGACGTTGATTCAAGGCGTGGACTTTGAGCGCTTCCAGCCGCAGCCGGCTCCCGTAAGTAAAGCCTTTGTGGTTTTCTCCGGTGGAAAATACGAATTTCGAAAGGGGCAGGACTATGTCATTGCCGCCATGCGCCAGTTCATGGCGAACCATTCCGATGTAGTATTGCTCACCGCCTGGCACAATCCATGGCCGCAAAGCATGGCCAGCATGAAAAACTCCTGGCTGATAAATCCGGAATGCCCGATGGATGGACTGCCGCCCGACCGGCTTTTTCAACTGCCAGCCATTCCAAACGTTAAAACGCCGGCCGTTTACGCCATGGCGAACATTGGTCTGTTTCCGAACCGCTGTGAAGCGGGTACAAATATGGTAATGTGCGAATTTATGGCCTGTAACCGGCCGGTCATTGCATCCTACGCGCATGGGCATAAGGACGTTTTGAACGAGTCCCAGTATCTTCTGACTACCGGCAGCCAGGACGCTGCTGGCTGGTTCAATCCCGAAGTATCCGACATCCTCGCTCACCTCGAATACGCCTACAGCCACCGTGAAGAATTGGCCGAGCGCGGCCACCGAGCGAGGTTGCTCGTCGAGCGTTTCACCTGGCCTGATGCCGCGGCGAAGGTCTTGCGAGCGGCGTTTCCGGTTTAGTTAGGGTCGCGCCTCCTCGCCTTCGCCTGTCCGCTCCAGGCATGGAGCCCGCGTGCGGCAGGCTCCTCGCCGAACCCGGTTTGTGTGCCCAGCTTCCACAGAGGACAGGCCCGGCGGCCCGCGGCGGGGGAGCGCAACGTCGCGCGGGTGGGGGCCGCGGCGGAACCAAAGGTGCGGGGGGGGTGACGGGCGTGGTGCGAAAGACCGCGGAGGCGCACGGCATTTCAACCACGCGGCCGTTGCAGCCTGGCAAGCGGGGGCGGTTTTTTTGTCGCCGCGTCACTGGCTCACGCCACGTTCCGAAGCGTGTTGCTTACCTGCCAGTCTGGTTTTGAAGCGCTCTTCGCGCGCGAGTTGACCGAACTCCATGGCGTCGGCGTGGCCGCGCAGGGTCCGGGCTGGGTGACCGTCGAGCAGCGCGCGGCTGCGGGCGAAACCCCTTCCGCCGGTCGCGCCGTGCCCTGGTTGAGCGGTCTCGCCTTCGCGCATCTCACGTTGATCGATCCGGTCGAGCTGCGCGCGGACTCGGTGAATGCGCTGGCGACGCGCGCCGCGGAATATTTTCTGAGCGGGCTGCGCGGCGAACGCATCGATACCCCGTGGCCCAACATCTGGTTGGGGCCGCACGAGCTGGTGGGCCTTGGCCGGCGCCTCACCGCCGTGGAGCACGCGTTTTCCGCCCTGTTGACGAAGAAGATCGCCCGCGTGGCGAAACTCGCGACGACCGAAGTGGCGCGCGGCGTCGGGCCCGCGCGCGGGCTCTTCGTCTTTTTCGCGGATTTCGGCCGCATGTTCGTGGCACGCGACGCCTTCGTCCACGGACCGCGGCGCATGGCCGACGATCCCCTGGCGCCCTCGCGTTCGTACCTGAAGGTGGAGGAAGCGTACGGCCTGCTGGGGCGCGAACCGCAAAACGGCGAAACGGTGTGCGATCTCGGCGCCGCCCCGGGCGGGTGGAGTTACAGCGCAGCGCAGCGTGGGGCGCGCGTAATCGCGATCGACAACGGGCCGCTCAAAGGTGGCGCGCTCGATCATCCGCTCATCGAGCACCGGCGGGAAGACGCGTTCAAATTTGTCCCCACCAATCCGGCCAGATATGACTGGCTGTTCTGCGATCTCGTCGAGGAACCCCATCACGTGCTGCGCCACTTGGTGGAGCCGTGGCTGGCCGGCGGATGGTGCCGGCGTTTTGTCGTGAATCTCAAGTTCGGCCGGGTCGATCCCGTGGCGCTGCTGCGGGAACTGCGCGGACCGGAATCGCCTTGGGCGCAGTGCGCGCCCGGAACCCGCATTCGTCATCTTTATCACGATCGCGAGGAGCTCACGGTCGTCGGCGAATTGACCGCTTCGTCGTAAAGCGACGTCTTCCCAACGGCATCGGGCAAAATAGCGTGTAAGGTTTCGCAAGCGCTTTTTCAACGCGGCCCGCCGCGGCGCATTTGGTCAAGAATGCCGCCGCCGGTTTTGTTTGGTATCGCGGGCTCCGGACGTCACCTTGCTTTCATGCCAACTTTTCCAAAGCGGAATTCGCGAACCGAGCCTCAGCCTGCCGCGGGGGAATTTCGGGCGCCGGCAGGCCCCGTGCGTCTCCGGGGTTCCAGCGCGGGCGCGCGCGATCCGAAACCGGGGCCTCCCGCGCCGCCGCCGGCCGGCGCGGCGCCGCTTCCGGGCTCCCGCAGCGGGCCGGCGCGCGACGAATTGAAGTTGTGCGGACTGGCCGCGGTACGAGCCCGCTTCGCGCGCGATCCCGGGTCGATCCAGCGCTTGTTCTTCGATTACGCGACGGGTCGCGCCATTGGCGTGATGTGCAAGGTGCTGGCCCAATCGAAAAAAGTGTACCGCTGCGTTGAACCGGCGGAACTGGAGAAAATTGCGGGTTCGATCCATCACGGCGGCATCGTGGCGGTCGTGGCCCCGCCGGTCGTCCGTGAGCCCAGCGTCACGGATGTGCAATCGTGGGCCAAGCGCGGCGAGGCGGTGCTGGTGCTCGATCGCGTCGGCAATGCCCATAACTTGGGCGCGATCGCCCGGACCGCCGCCTATTTTGGCGTGCCGCGTATTGTAATACCGGCCGAAAGTGGCGCGGCGCGCCCCACGGACGCGGCTCATCGCGTGGCCGAAGGCGGCTTCGAGCATCTCGAAGTGTGGCAGACGAAGTCTTTGCTGGAATTTGTGCGGCAACTCGCCGCCGCCGGGTTCGACGTGATCGGGGGGGCCACGCGCGGGGGCCGGCCCGCCGCGCGCACCGCGACGGGCAAACCGGTCGCGCTGGTGTTGGGTAACGAAGAACTCGGCCTGTCGCCCGAAGTCGCCGCGGCCTGTGGGCGCCTCGCGACCATTCCTGGTCAGGGCAAAATCGAATCGCTGAACGTTTCGGTGGCCGCCGGGGTGTTGATGTGGGAGCTGATCGGCCGACGCGACCGCTAACCCGCGCAGTCCCGGTTCTACACGGGCGACCGACCCTTTGCACGGACAGGGGAAGAGACTGAGGATTTCGTCTGCGAAGGCGGGGTTGATCCGCTGGCTCCGGAACTGAACCTGCGCAGCCAGAGTGCTCGCAGCAGCGCCTTCCGTTGCGCGCGCAGCATCATCGGTCCTTCGACCTCGCGTGTCCACCAGTCCTGATCCATCCCGGCCATGGCGGGCACCGTCCGGCCGATCATCGCCGCGGTCAACCTCCTTGCCTGTCCTATCATCGGGTCGGCCGGGTGATCACCGGCTCGCCGGAGGGCAGCTTGATCCAGACCGCGCGAAACTTCCCGGGGGCCGCAACACGTTGCCCCCGCACTCTCGTGGAGCGTTATACAATACAGATAATTTTGGCTAACCCCACGGATGTCCCACCCCGGCTGCTATTCTCGGGCGATGACACACGCCTGTTCACTCGTCGGGCTGGTCCCGCAAACCTCGGAGTTTTTCCGGTTCATCTCGTAGCCGCCTCCATTTTGGTTCTCCCTTCCGTGCGCGCATGAGTCTGCAACTGTACCTGTCTTCTCGGACCGACGAGCTTCTGGCCGAGTTGCGACCGCGGCTCTCCGCTGCCCGGTCCGTCTCCTTGCACGAGAGCAGCGGAATTCCGCGTCCGATCCCGGTGCTCGTCGCCTCGGCCCAAATCGGTGACTGGCTCCAAGTGCGCCTGGCGCGCGACCTCGGCCTGAGCATGGGCTTCGAATTTCTTCAGCCCAGGGTCTTTTTTGCCCGACACTTTGCCTCCAGCCCTGAGGCCGTGGCCTTTGCCAACGGCTATGCGTTCTGGACGCCGGAGGAGCTGCGCTGGCGCATCCTGCCAGCGGTGGACGAAATCGCCAAAAACCTCGGCCACGACTCATCCAAGTCGCTCGGGCCTCGCGATCGATTCGCCTTCGCTCAACTGCTCGCCCAACAATTCGACCGCTACGCCCGCTTTCGCCCGGACTGGCCGGGTCGCTGGGATAAAAATCAAAGCGCGTGGGGCACTGACCCGCGCAATCGCCCCGATGCGGCGACTGCCGATGAAGCTTGGCAGCGTCAGCTCTGGCACACCCTCGCCACGCTTGACGGCGCTTCGCCTCATCCTGCCCAGCTCCTCGCCGGACTTGCCCGCGTCGCCTCGGAGGCGGCGGAGGCCGCGGCGCCGCTTTTTGTCGTCGGAAACGATCTCATCGATCCGCTGCTGCTGCGGACCTTGCAGGCCCTCTCCCTCCGCGGCCATGCGATCTCCGTCCATTTGCTGCTGCCGTCCCTCGGTTATCTCGGCGATATTTCCCGGCGCGATCGGTGGCGGACCCAGCTCTCCACCGCTTCGCCCCAGGAGCCGCTTGAAACCGCAGGTCACCCGCTTATTGCCTCACTGGGCGAACAGGCTGTGGGTTGCTTTCTTCTCCTCGATTCGATTTCGCCCGACTACGCGCACTGGCCGGGTGACGTCGCCTCGGTCTCCGAGCCCGACGAAAAATTAACGCTCCTCCGCCGGTTGCAGGCTGACATCCGTGAACAGCGTTTGCCTGCGGGTCGGCCCAAGACGGCCGGGGAACCCGATCTGCGTCCCGCGCTACGGCCGCAGGATCGGAGTCTCCGCGTCCATTGCTGTCATAGTCCGCGGCGCGAATTGGAGGTGGTGCGCGATGAGTTACTGCGGGCCTTTGCGGAACTGCCCGGTCTGCAACCCGACGAAGTCTTGATCGCCGTCACCGACTTCGACGCCTACGCCCCACTGGCCGAAGGGGTCCTCCGGTCCGGCCCGCAACCGTTGCCGGTCCGTCTTACGGCCATTCCGGCCCGCGAGGCCAACCCCATCGCCGTGGCCCTGCTCGCCTTGCTCCGGCTTTCCCTCGGTCGGCGCACCGCCAGCGAATTGGTGGAACTCCTCACTCTCGCCGCGCTGCAGCACCGGCTGGACGTCGTCGGAGAAGCGGAAGCGATCTCGCGATTGGCCGACTCCGTTCGCCACTCGGGCCTGACGCACGGGCTCGATGCCACCCAGCGCGGAAACGGTGACTGTACCGGCACCTGGCGGTCGGCGATTGACCGGCATCTGGCGGGGACGTGGTTTGGGCCCGTCGGCGATGCTCGCGACGCCGCCGGCACTTTGGTGCATCCGCTGGCGGGTGATCTGCCCCACGATGACGCTGTCGTTCTACGTTTCATGGCTTGGCTCACTCACCTCGCTGGGCACCTTGGCACGTGGAGCGAAGAAGCGCCCGCGGCCACTTGGGCCGAACGGCTGGAAAACGCGGTCGACGACTTGTTGTATTCCGAAATTTTCGATGATCATGCGGCGTCAGTCCGCCGTCTGCTGGGTGAGCTGGCGGGAGTCACCGCCACGACAGCGCTCGACGCCGGAACGATGCTCGACTGGCTGCAACCTCAGCTCGAAAACGCCACGAGCCTGCGCACGAGCATGAGCGGCGAAATTCTGCTGGGTCGGTTGGATCAGCTTCACGGACTCCCCTGCCGTGTTTTGGTAATTCTGGGGGTCCAGGACGGCGCCTTTCCGCGGGCGTCGCGGCGCCCCGCCTGGGATCTCCTCTCTCATCTGCCGGAGCGCTGGGACGTCGATCCGCGCACGCAGGACCGGCAGTGGTTTCTCGACAGTATACTCGCGCCCTGCGACCGGCTGATTCTGAGCGCGGCCAATCGCAGTCTGCGCACGCTCCATGATGCGCCGCTCTCGTCGTGCGTGGAGGAGTTGATCCGGGTGGCAGG
>JBEENF010000136.1:0-8676 GCA_041192325.1 Verrucomicrobiota bacterium | reverse complement strand
ACAGCGAAAAAGATGAGTGGGACAAACTTACGGCGGCGGAGGAGGATGAGCTCCCGACGTTTTTCGAGGCCATCAAGCCGCACATGCGCCGCAATCAACGCGGGCCCGGCATGTCGGTGGGCGCCGATTATCTGGCCAAGAAGTGGGACCAGCTGGAGGAAGACGTCAAAGGCGCGCTCGTCGAGTGCGGCTTCGAGCTCCCGGCGGACGAAGATTCGCCGCCCGTTTATGTTGAATACGACGGTGACCTTTTCTGGTTGAACATTAACCGCCGCGGCGAGCTTTGGATCAACACCAAGGAAAAGCCGCGTCCGGTGTTTCGCGCGGTCAAGGCCGCGCGCGTGACCGTGGAAGAGGAGCCCCGAGCCGATGCCCCCCGGCCCGAGAGTCGCAGCCCACAGCCGGACGAGCGCCGGTCGAAACCAGAAGACGGCGCGCAGACTTTGCCGGCGCCAGCGCCGCAACCGGGAGAGCCCGCCCTTGCCGCCGAAGCGCAGCCGAGGAATCAGCAGCGTCAGGGTCAACGCGGCGCGCTGCCCGAAGGCCCGGCTCTGTTGGCCCGCATTCGTCCGCACATGCGGCGCAATCGTCGCGGCCCCGGTGGTTCGGGCAGCACAAGTTTCCTTTCCCGCGCCCTCAAGTGCAACGAGTCAGATTTGAAGACCGCGTTCCAGGCGATGGGTCTGAGCGTGCCGGCGAACCCGGCGGAGAAGCCGGTGTTCGTGGAAATTGGCGATGAACTCTGGTGGCTGAACGCGGATTCGCGCGGCGGCCTGTGGATCAACGGCCGCGAGAAATTGGCCGGCGAAACCGCCCAGTCCGCGGCCACCAAGGAAGCGGAGTCCAACGCGGCCGCCGCTGCGGCGGAAACGGCCGCGGCTCCGACGGACGCGCCGGCTACCGCCCCGCAACAGAATGCACCGGCGGCGGAAACGGCTCCCCCGGCGCCGGCAGTGGCTCCCACGTCGGCCGCATCCGCGGCGTCTGCGCCGCAGCGAGACGACGCCGCGATTTTTGCCGCCGTGCGCCTGCTGCTGAAGGCAACCCGCACAGGCGGGTTTGCCGCGAAGACCGATCGCGTGGCCGAGTCACTCGGACGGTCGGAAGACGACTTGGTGGCGACGCTCGTGGCCGCGGGTCTCAAGACGCCGGAAAAGCCGCGCGAGAAACCCGTCTTCGTGGAACAGGCCGGGGAGATTTTCTGGCTGAATCGCAACGCGAAGGGCGAACTCTGGGTGAACGCCAAAGCGTCGAAGTTTGCGGACAAGAAGGAGTCCTCCGAAGGAGAGGGCGCTCCGGCGTCGGCGGCGACGGGTGAACGCGCGCCGAAATCCGATCGGCGCGGCGGGCGTTCGCGCAGGAAGGCGTAATGATACCGCCGGGCTCCGCGGTCGCAGACAACCGCGGCCGCTAGACAAAGGTGCGAGCGGCTTCACGCCGCGATCCGAACAGGCACGCCACCCTTCGCGGCATAAAGCCGCTCCTACAGCTCCACCGGGGTGGTTGCCTTCGCTGCCACACTCATGTGGAGCACGGGTTTATCTTCAGGCTTCGACAGTCCGGCTCAGCTCTTCACCCACGGCAGCGCGTCCAAGTCGAGGTTGCCACCGGAGATGATGATGCCCACGCGCCGGCCGTTCACCTCCAGTTTTTTTTCGAGAATGGCCGCGTAGGGCACGGCAGCGGACGGCTCGACGATGATCTTCATTGTTTCCCAGATGGCTCGCATCGCGGTCACGATGCTCTCTTCGCTCACCGTCACGATGCCGTCGACGTAGCGTTGAAACACGGCGAAGTTCGGCTGGCCAAGGTTGCCGCGAAGTCCGTCTGCGATCGTGTGCGCTTTCGGGGGCGTAACCAAATGGCCGGCGCGCAGCGATTGGGCAGCGTCGCTCACGTTCTCGGGCTCGGTGCCCATCACCTTCATGCCCGGCCGGAGATGCTTCGCGGCCACCGCGGTTCCGGCCAGCAGCCCGCCGCCACCCACCGACGTCACGATGAGATCGAGGTCGCCGATATCCTCGAGCAATTCGATCATCGCGGTGCCCTGGCCGGCCATGACCTCTTCGTTTTCAAACGGGTGGATGAGCGTGCCGCCGGTCGCGGCCATGACTTGGGCGCAGATGGCCTGGCGGGCGGCCGGAGTGGGTTCGCAAAAAGTAACGCGGCCACCGTAGCCCTCGACGGCGCGCACTTTCACCTTGGAGGAATCCGATGGCATGACGATATGCGCGTCGATGCCCCGGAGCCGGGCGGCCCGCGCGAGGGCCGCGCCGTGGTTGCCCGAGGAGTGGGCGACGACCCCGTGTTTCGCCGTGGCGTCGTCGAGCGCGAGCACGGCATTGGTGGCGCCGCGGGCCTTGAAGGCGCCGACCTTCTGAAAATTTTCGCATTTGAAGAACAACGCACCGCCACAGGCGGCATCGAGTCGCGCACTGGTGAGCACGGGAGTGCGATGGATGTGCGGGCGGATGCGATCGTGGGCGGCGCGAATGGCGGCAAATTCGAGGGACATGGGAGGGTTGGGCGTTGTCGTGATTGGAAACAGGCGCCGGCCTCGCAGTCCATCCGGATAACGGGAAACCTTCCCGCCTCCCAAGAAACCCGCGCCCGCTGAGTGGTCCGGCGTGGCGGAATTCGGGTCCATGCGGGTCGGGACGAAAATCGGTCGGACCGTTTTGCCCCGACTGCCGGCGCCACGCGGCGGCTTGCGCCGGACGGAGTCGCACGCACAATCGGTGGCATGGTCAAGAAACTCCTGCACACCCGGATGCGCGTGAACGACATCGAGCGCACCGTGAAATTTTATCAGGACGCGCTCGAGTTGAAGGTGGCGCGCCGCAGTGTTTCGCCGCGCGGCGCGCAGATCGTGTTTCTGGCCACGCCGAACAGCGAGGAGGAGATCGAGATCTGCCAGCTGCCGAACAGTCCTGCGGTGCAGGTGCAGCCCGATCTCATGCACCTGGCGTTCGAGGTCGATGATTTGGCCGCGTTCACCGCGCGACTGGAAAGGAAGGGCTTCAAGCTGAGCGACGGGCCCACGCCGACGAGCAGTGGTTCGGTGATCGCGTTTGTCGACGCGCCGGAAGGTTACGAAGTGGAGCTCATTCAACGCGCGAAGTAACGCGCCGGCGCCACGGCAGGCGGACAGCCCGGCGCGATTGATCACCGCGGGGCTTTTGCCGCGCGGCGCTCCCAGGCAAAGAGAAATTGCTGCGCGAAACCCGCGAGCGGCCCGAAGTGGGCGCGGCCGAACTGGGCGACGTGGGCGGGTTTCCAACCGTCGAGCGCGTAACGGCGCGCCATCGTCTTGAGAATCCATACGTCCACCGGAAAGGCCTCGAGCCGCCCGGCCCCGAAAAGCAGCACGCAATCCGCGACCTTCTCACCCACGCCGGGGAGAGAACAGAGCCGTTCTTTGGCCGCGGAATAAGGGAGCGTTTCAGTGGTTTCGAGCCACCCGGGATGCGCCGCGAGGAAGCGCGCTGTTTCCGCAATGTAGCGCGCGCGAAATCCGAGCAGACACGCGCGCAATTCGGCCTCGGGAATTGTGGCGATTTCCGGCCAGGTCGGCAGCCGGTGGCGCGGCGTCGGCGGCGAGTCGGGTCCGCCCGGGGCGTCGCCGATCCGCTGGCCATGTCGCGCGGCGAGCAGCGCCAGCATTTGTTTGATCTGGACGATTTGTTTCGTCGCGCTGCAGAGAAATCCAAGCAGCGTTTCGCCAAAGGGCTGGCGCAGGATGCGCAGTCCGGGAAATGCCGTGAGGCAGTGCGCGAGGTGGGCGTCGCTGCGCCAGGGCAGGGCGTCGACGCACGCTGCGAAGTTGCGCTCGAGTCCGAGATAAATGGGCAGATCGCGCGCGACGCCTGGCGTCAGTTCGCCGGGCGCACTCCACTGCAACCCGCCCTCGGGCGTGAGCCGCAGCCGGACGATATTGCCCGCCCACTGGCCCAGCCATTGGTCCTCCCCCTCGCGGTTCCAGCGAAACGCCTGGCCGCCGTCGAGCGTTTCCGCCAGCACCGCGGGCGTGAGGGGCGGCATGCCGGCCAGCACGCTCCACGCCGACCACGATGGCCCGCCGGCGGCGCCGCGCGTCACTTCGCGGGTTGTTCCCACAGGAAACTCTTTTGATCCGCGAGCACCCGCCCGTCCGCGGCCAGCAACTCCAGCTTCCAGGCCACTGGCGCCGCGGTTTTGCCGCCCGGCCAGTCGGCGCCGGTGAGCCCCAGTTGGTAAACCGTTTCCCGCGCCTTGGACTCCGCGATCGGAAAGTTGAACGTCACCGCGTCGGGCGCGTCGGGCCGGATGATGTGGAGGGCGAATCGGCCGCCATGGAGCGCCGCGTCGTGTTTGACGCGGACGAGAAAATAAAATCCACCGCGGTCGGCGGGACGCGTGCGCAGCATAATTTCCCGGCCGCCCGGCTCGCCGCGGCCAAAGTATTCACTGATTCGCTCGAACGAGTCGGCGGCGCGCCAGCCCGGCCAGACGCGGAGAAATTCCACGTCGGCGGCGCGCGCCACGGGGCCGGCGAACACCACCAAAACCGCGAGGAAAAAAGTCGGACGACGCATGGAGAGACGATTGTCAGGCAGAGGGCGGGCCGCAAGAACTGGCGCGCGTCAGGGTTCGAGGCGGATCAATTGATAGCGATGCACGCCCAACGGCGATGGTTCCCAGTTCTTTACCGCGGGATGGGCCAGGCGGTTCAGCGTGCGATTGACGAGCGGCGCGATCGGCGCGGCCTCGAGCAGAAGCGCTTCTGCCTGGTGCAACAGTTCGAACCGGGCGCGAGGGTCGGCGGTGTTCGATGCTACCGCGATCAACCGGTCATACTCCGCGCTGGACCAGCCCGTCCAGTTGTTGCCGTTTCCGGTGACCAAGATGCCGAAGAAGGTGGCGGGGTCGGCGAAATCGGCCGTCCAGCCCAGGGTCGCAAGTGTGTGCGCGCCGGTCTGTTGATTTTGGAACAAGGTCTTCTGTTCAAAAGGCTCAATGGTCAGGCGTACACCGAGTTCGCGCTGCCACATCGCCTGGATTGCCTCCATGACGCGAGGTAGGTCGGCATCGTTGAGCACCTGGATCGGGATTGAAGGGAAATTGCGTCCGCCCGGAAATCCGGCTTCGGCCAGCAAGCGGCGCGCCTGTTCAAAATCGGTCTCGACCCGCGCCCGCGAACTGTAGCCGCCGCAATTCGGGGGAATGAACGAATGGGCGGCCGGCCACGCGCCGTTGAGGACCGCGCGGGAAATCGCCTCGCGGTCAATCGCCAGCGAGAGCGCCCGCCGCACGCGCGGGTCGGTGAACGGCGCTTTTTTGACGTTGAAATTCAAATACGTGATGTTCAGCAGCGGATCCACGCGGAGCGGCGAGGGCGAGGCGGCGGCGTAGGCCGGGTACTTCCCCTTCGGCGAGTCGAAGGTCAGGTGCAGCTGGCCGGCGCGGAAGTTACGCTCCTCCGTGTCGGTATTCTCGATGGGGAGGAACACGACTTCATTCAATTGGTTCCGGGCGGCGTCCCAGTAGTGTGGGTTTTTGGTGACGCGAATGCGCGAATTGGGGGCCCATTCCGCCAGCGTGAAAGGACCGTTGCCCACGAGATTGCCGGCTCGCGTCCAACGGGAATTGCGGTCCTCGCGCGGGCCAAATTTCTCGATGGTCGCGCGGTGCACCGGCAGCCAAGTGCCGTGCCCGGCGAGCGCGGGGAGATAGGGCGTGGGGCGCTCGAGCATTATCTGCAGGGTGACGGGATCGCGCGCGCGGACCCCGACCTGCGCAAAGTCCGTGATCTTGCCGCTGTTAAACGCCTCCGCGTTTTTGATCGGCCACAACATGTAGGAATACGCGGCGCCAAATTTCGGCAGCAGCATGCGTTCGAACGAATAGACGAAATCGCCCGCGTTGACCGCGTCGCCATTGGACCACCGCGCGTTCCCGCGCAGATGAAAAGTGTATTCCCGGCCGTCAGGCGAAACGTCCCAGCGCTCGGCGACCCCCGGCAGCGCTTGCGAATCCTTCTCGTTGAGCACCGTGAGGCCCTCGAAAAGCGCCACCAGCACATTCATGTCGGTCAAGGCATCGACGACGTGCGGGTCAAGGCTCGCCGGCTCGTTCTGGTTGCCGAGCAGGAGCGTGCCGGTGCGAATGCCCGCAGCGGCCGGCGTCTCGCGCCGCGAGCAGGCCGTGAGCAGGCCGAGCGAGAAAAGGCAAAAGTTGGATAAGACGCGGCAGCGCATGACCCAAGAGAACACGGCTCCAGTCCGGCGCAAGGCGGTGATTGGCCTCACCCGGCCTCATCCACGAGCGCCGCTTCCTCCTGTTCGCGAAAAAACTGGTTCGTGTACAGGTCGTAATAATGACCCCGTTGCCGCAGCAGTTCCTCGTGCGTGCCGGATTCCTCGATGCGGCCGCGGGTGATCACGAGAATGCGATCCGCGCCGCGGATCGTGCTCAGCCGGTGGGCGATCACGAAACTGATCCGGCCGGCAAAGATGGTTTCAAGCCCGCGCTGAATCAGCTGTTCCGTTTCAGTGTCGATCGAGGAAGTCGCCTCGTCCATGACGAAAATTTGCGGATCGGCCAGCAGCGCGCGCGCAAAGGACACGAGTTGGCGCTGGCCGGTGGAAAGCCGGTTGCCGGCTTCGCCGACGGGCGAATCGTAGCCCTGCTCCAGCTGCAAAATGAACTCATGCGCATTGACGAGCTGCGCGGCGGCCTCGACTTCCGCGTCGGAGGCCGTCAGCCGGCCGTACCGAATATTCTCGCGGATGGAGCCTTTGAAGAGATGGGGCGTTTGCAGGACGTTCCCGAGTTGCGATTGCAGCCAGGCGAGCGGGCGTTCGCGGTAGTCCACGCCGTTGATCAGGATTTGGCCGCTCGTTGGTTCGTAGAAACGGCAGACCAGCGCCACCAGCGTGCTCTTGCCGCCGCCCGAGGGGCCCACGAGCGCGAGGGTCTCGCCGACGCGCACCGTGAGATTGAAATTCTGCAGCACGACGGGACCGCTCGCGTAACGAAAGGTGACATCGCGAAATTCGATGGTGTCGATGCGGTGCGGCAGCCCGTCGGCGGCGAGAATGGGCGCGGCGACCGCGGCAGTGGTGCTCTCCACTGGAATTCCGGCCGCTGCAACGTTGCCCTCCGGCCGGTGGGACGAAGTGGACAAAAGCCGGCGCTTCACCGCGTCGCTATCCCTGATCGCGGGCTCGGTTTCCAGGAGGCCCATGACGCGCTCGCCGGCGGCCTGGGCGCCCTGCATCTCGGTGAGCTTCTGCGCGAGCTGGTTGATGGGCTGGAAGAATTGGCCCGCGAAATTGATGAAGGCCACCAGCGTGCCGAGGCTCATGGCTCCGGCCGCGCTGAGATAGCCGCCGTACCAGAGGGCGAGACCCGCCGCCAGGCTGCCGAGCGTGATCACGAGCGGCTGGTAGATGGCGGTCAGGCGCGCATTGGCCACGGAGGCGGCGAACATTTGCGCGGAGAGGTGCTGGAACTCCGCCAGATTTTCCCGCTCCCGGCCCAGCGTTTTGGTGGTGCGCACACCCTGGATCGCCTCGTTGTAACTCGCGGTGATCTGCGAGTTGTGCTTCCGAATCTCGCGCGCGCTCCGGAGGATTTTTCCCTGAAAATATTTCGAGACGAGGGCCAGCGGCGGCACGATGCCGAGCACGACCAAGCCGAGTTTCCAATTCATGATCAGGAGACTGACGGCGATCATGAACACGTAGCTCAAGCCCCACACGATATCGAGAAAGCCCCAGGCGATGATGCGGGCGAGACGGTCGCAGTCGCCGGTCAGCCGGCTGATGATCCAGCCGACGGGACGCTGGTCGAAGTAGGCGAACTCGAGCTCCTGCAGGCGATCGAAGCAGTCGCGCCGGATGTCGTGGGCGAGCCGGTTGGAAATATTTCCGGCCAGCTCGATGAAAATCCACACGCCGATGCACAAGGTTAACGTGATCGCGAAATACACGGCGCCATACCGGGCAAACGAAGCCTGGGTGCCGTCGCGCGCGACGCCGTCGATTACCCAGCGAATGACATGGGCGAAGCTGGCTTCGCAAACCGCGATAAGTACGGCGGTGATGAAAAGCGGCACGAGGTAGCGCTTCAGGCGCAAGGCGCGGCGGAAAATCTTCCACCACAGCCCTGCGTCGAGCCGGGCCCGGAAATCGTCGTCTTGGGGGAGAGGCGTGGCCATGGGGTTAGGCGCCGTCCCCTCGGGAGGCGGGCGCGGCTTCCTGGCGGAAGCGGGTTTCGAGGCTGGTCTGAATTTGCCAGAGGCGCCGGTAAAGGCCTTCCTGCGCGGCGAGTTCGGCGTGCGTGCCCGCCTGAATGATGCGGCCGTGGTTGAGCACAATGACCCGGTCCGCATGCGCGAGGGTTGAGAGCCGGTGCGCAATGACGAGGGTGGTCGCGCGGCCGCGGCGTTCCCTCAGGGCGTGGAGAATCACCGATTCGGTTTCGCCGTCCACGGCGCTCATGGCGTCGTCGAGGATGAGGAGCGGCGGCCGCTTCAGGACGGCGCGCGCGATGGCCATGCGCTGCCGCTGGCCACCGGACAGGGTGATGCCGCGTTCGCCGACCGCCGTGCGCAGACCATCGGACCAGCGGGGGAGGTCCGGGGTCAGGCCGGCGATGGTTGCGGCGCGTTCGATGTCGGCAGATGGCGCGTCA
>JBEENF010000135.1:0-8748 GCA_041192325.1 Verrucomicrobiota bacterium | reverse complement strand
ATGATGGGCAAGCACGTGTACGTGCAGAAGCCGCTCACGCAGACCGTGGGCGAGGCGCGCGAATTGCTGCGACTGGCCCGACTCAATGGCGTGTGCACGCAGATGGGCAACCAAGGCCACGCGGGCGAAGGCATTCGTCTGGTGCGGGAGTGGTTCCAAGCCGGCGTGCTGGGGGAGGTTCGCGAGGTGCAGATCTGGACCAACCGGCCGGTTTGGCCCCAGGGCATGGACAAGTGGCCGGAGACGAAGACGCCCCCGGAAGGTTATTCGCAGGAGCTCTTCCTGGGCCGGGCCCAGGAACGGCCCTACAGCCCCGAGATTCATCCTTTCAAGTGGCGCGGCTATCAGGACTACGGCTGTGGTGCGCTGGGCGATATGGCGTGTCACATCATGGACGCCGCCTATTGGAATCTCGACTTGGGCGCGCCGACCAGCGTGGAACTCAAGAAGATCGACGGGAAAAGTTCGTTCGCGTTCCCCAACTCGGCGGTCGTCGAATATCAATTCCCGGCGCGCGGCAAACTGCCGCCGGTGAAACTGACGTGGTATGAAGGCGGCGAAAAACCGCCGGCGCCGAGCCAGCTCGAATCGACCCGGCAACTCGCCAAGGGCGGCCAGCTCATCATCGGGAGCAAGGGCACGGTTTACGACGGCAACGACTACTGCAACAGCCCGCGCTTCATCCCGGAGTCATTTCACAAGGAACTCGTCGATGGTGGAAAGCTCCCGCCAAAAACGATTCCGCGCGTGCCCGAAAATAATCCGCACAAGGAATGGGTCGCGGCGATCCGCGCCAATAATCCGCGCGCGGCCGGTTCCAATTTCGAATACTCCGTGCCGTTCACCGAAATGGTGTGCCTTGGCACCATGGCGATTCTGGTCGGCGAGAAATTCACGTGGGATCCCGTGGCGTTCAAGACCAGCTCCGCGGCCGCGAACAAACTGCTTTATCCGGTTTACCGCCGCGGCTGGTCGCCGACGGACGTTGCCGGCGTGAACGCGGGTTAATGCCGGGTTGCCGGAAGGCGCCACAGTTTGCTGCGCGATGGGCTGCTCCCTGGCAGCGCCGCGGCCGGTCGCGGCGCAGGTCTAACCGGAATGCCGGCGCCACACTCGCTGTAGCTTCGGCCGCGGGTCATGGGTCATTTCCGGCCTAGCCGGTGTGACCTCGCGGCGCCGGCTCATCCGGCATTCAACACATGGAGGCCAGTCTCACGCCAGGCACCCTTCGAACGCCTTCGTCAGGTCGGCGCGATCGAGATTCTTGCCGATGAAGACGAGCGTGTTCTGTCGCGGGTCATTGCCCCATTCGCGATCGAACTTTGCGTCGAACAGCATGTGCACGCCCTGAAACACGAGCCGCTTGGCCGAGCCTTTTACCGCGAGCACGCCTTTCATTCGGTAGATGTCGGCCCCTTTCACGCGGAGCAGCAGACTGATCCAGTCATTGAGTTTCTTGCCGTCGAGTTCGCCCGCTCCGCTGATGCCCACCGAGGTGACCGATTCGTTGTGTTTGTGTGCGGCGTGAAAATCCTGCTGCCAGACCGGCTTCGAAATTTTGGCGCCAGTATAAATGTGGAGCGGATCGTGGCCACAGGATTCGAAGACGAGATAAGTGCCGGCCTCGGCGATTTTCAGCTGGTAGCGACCATCGCCGTCTTTCAGCAGCAATCGATGCAGCGTCGCTCCCGGCGCGAGGGTGTCGCCTTCCTTGGTGCGTGATTCCCAATCCGAAAAAATCTGGACCGCCGTCTTGATCGCCGCTTCGTGGCCGGACGCCACGTCCCCGGCGATCGGCAACACGACAACGTCGAGCTCGTTGGGATTGCCGTGGTGATGATGGTGAACGTGGCCCTCTTCGCCGTGGCCGTGATCGTGATGATGCCCGTCCTCGCCGTGATCATGGTCGTGATCGCAGTGGCCGATTTCCAGCCGGTGCGTGCCCGCCGGGAGCGCGTAGGCGCCGGCCCATTCGAACGGATATTCGGGTTCGAGAAACTTCGGATCGAGTTCGCCGGCGCGGCTGAGATTGAATCCGCCGACATCGAGCACGTGGTCAAGCGGCAGGTCACAGTTCGTGGTGCGGTGGATTTTTGCCACGGCGTTGATGCTCTTGATCCGTGCTTCCAAAGCATCGAGCTCCGCGGGTGAGACGAGGTCCGTCTTGTTCAGCAGGATGACATCGGCGAAGGCGAGTTGCTTGACCGATTCGTCGTCGGAATCGAGATGCTGGCTCACGTGCTTCGCGTCGACGACCGTCACGATCGCGTCGAGCTTGAACGATTGTTTGATCTCGTCGTCGGTGAAAAAGGTTTGGGCGACCGGCGCGGGATTCGCCAGGCCCGTGGTCTCGATCAAAATGCCATCGAGCTTGTCCTTGCGTTTGAGCAGGCGGCCCAGAATCCGGATGAGGTCACCGCGCACGCTGCAGCAGATGCAGCCGTTGTTCATCTCAAAGAGTTCTTCCTCGCTCTGGATGACGAGCTGGTGATCAACGCCCACCTCGCCGAATTCGTTTTCGATCACGGCGAGTTTCTTGCCGTGATACTCGGTCAGGATGCGATTGAGCAGCGTGGTTTTACCGGCGCCAAGAAAGCCGGTGAGGACGGTGACGGGAATCATACAGGGAGGACGAGGTTCAACAAGCGCGGCAGCAACGGCAAGGCTGCGTCGGGCGCGGAGAATTGCAAATGAGCCAGACGGGGCCGGCGGAGGCGGAGGGCTCAGGGCTTTCGCTTTGCGGCCGCGCGGGGCACAGCGGCGGTCTTTCCCGCCGGCCGGGCGTGGCGAAACGGCTTGAGCTGAAAATTCGTCGCGGGTTTTGCCGCGCCCGGCTCGTGGTGGTGACCCCCGTTGATTTGCGCCACCACGCCTTCGAGCGCGGCGAGTCCGAAAGTGATCTTGGTGAAGAACGACGGGTTGTGGGGCACGAGAATAAAGCGGTGATGCTTTGACCAGATGGCGCGCAGCTTTTGATCGAGTCGCACCGCTTCCCGGGCGCTCTCCGTGCGCATCGGGTTGCCGCCTTCGATCGAGTCTCCGCCGCGGGCAGCCGTTTCGAAGAAGATCACCGCATCATAACGCGCGAGCTCCGCTTCGAGCGTGGTGCCCACGGTCGTGAAATACTCCGCGGGTTTCCCCGGCCAGTAGGCCGCTCCATCCAGCGTGCCGCGGTCACACAGCAGGGTGCGTCCGGGAAAGAGCGCCGCCTGCGTGTCTTCCAGATGGCGTTGCACGTGAAAGATGGCCGTTTGCGCGGAACGCGCGGCATGGTGTTCGGGCGAACGCGGAAAACCGCCTTGGAAAAGAATCGTCGCGGCTTCCGGCACCACGGCCACGCCATCGCCGATTTCGCGGCGAAACAAATCAGCCGCCGTTGTCTTCCCGCCGCCGGGGCCGCCGGTGAGAACGATGCGGCAGCGCGGCTGGGCTCGGGGCGAATGCGGTGATTTCATGGTCGGAGCCTGGTGTTGCACAGGAGGAAAATTCGCACCGGGCGTCTGCTGGCTTAATTCCCCGCATGGCTTGTGACCCATGCCCGGTCTGGTCCTTCTCTGCCCGGTTCGGCGCGGCCCCTCGCGTTACGAGCGGAAATACAGGGACACGTTCGCAAATTTGGAGCCGCGGATTTCGACGAGCGGAATGGCCCCCGGAAATTTATCGGTCTGCTTCAGCCAGTCTGCCTGGCCTTCGAACTGCGAAGTATCGCCGACCGTTTCTCCCGTGCCGGAGTTGGGCACGGCGCGCAGCACGATGGACCGACGCTGGCCGCCGGTGAAGGCGATAACTTCCAGCGTCGGCGCCGTGATTCGCACAAAATTCTCCGCATGCCCATCGAGTACGTAGGCGGACATTTTCCCGGTCGCCGCTTCACGCACGAGCTCGATGTTGTAAGCGTGTTCGCCCACTTCCACCAAAGTGCCGCCATGCGGCGCCGCGTGTTGATGCCCCCCGGCGGCGGCGGGCGCAGATTCTTGTTTTGAGCAGCCGCCGATAACAAGCCCGAGGGCGGTGAGCGTGGCCAGGAGCGGGAGAAATTTCATGAGGAATTGTGGTAACAACCGGGATGCGACCCCGGGTTTCCAGCTCAATTGTCCGCGCGCGCGTACAATTGCAAGCGCGACGCCGCGCCGAAGCCCGGCTGCAGGCTACCGCTCGCGCCAGTGATCCAAGGCTTGAACGTTGAACGTCCGGGGTTGAGGCCGCGGCGAGTGATCGCCCCGGGTCTCAGCGCACTTCCTCGACGCGGCCTTCCCGGGCGGGATTGATCACGCCGCTGCGCGCGGCATGGCCGTAGAGGGCGGTCGTGAAACCGATCGGCGTGGTGGTGTAGTTCACCTTCTTGAAATGCGCGCCGAGCCGCAGCGTGTCGCGCGCCATCACCTGGCCTTCCATCACCACGGTGTAGGTCCGGTCGGGATCGAGATTGCATTCCACCACGCGCCGCCCGGCGGGTTGCTTCAGATCGAATTTATAGCGGAGTCCGGAAACCTGCACGATCGGACCCGCGCCAGCGCGGTTTACCGCGAGCGCCGGCTCGCTCTTGCCCGGATCAGGCAGATTGTTTTCCAGCATTTGCCGAATCTCGCGGCCACTGAGTCGCAGCGTTACCAACTCCTCGTCAAACGGCCGGCTGCATTGGATCAAGTCCACGATGTCCACCGTTCCCGCGGGGATCGGCAGCCCGCGGTAATAAACCGCATTATAGAGCGCGATGTCGGCCTGCGTCGCCGCCCGCATCGCGTCGGTGATCCAGTTGGCGAGGCGCTTTTCCGTGCCGACCATGTCAATCTCCTCGGGCGCGGTGGCGACGGGAAACTGGCGAAACCCGGTCAACGCCTTTGGCTGCGCAGGTTTTACCTCCGCTCGCCACCGACCCGACACGTTGCTCAGGCGCAAGGCCTGTCCAGCCGGAATTTTGAACCTGCCGGCTTCAGTGTTCCCCACCGACACCGCAAGGGCCTGCTCCACGTCAAACACCGCGGGGTCAGGCGTGAAGCCGAGTTCGGCCACGTTTTCCAGCTGGAGGTGCACGGTAGTCCGGCTGGTCGCCTCGGCGCGGACGGTTGCCATTCGGCCGGGCTCCGCAATTTTTTCCACCGTTGTCCACCACGCGCTACCGTGCACCGGCGTGTCGACTTCGAAAAAGTAAGATTGCGGATGCGGATCGCGCTTCCTGGCGACGAGCCAGGCAAACACGCGATGGAAATCCTGCACCGGACCGCGGTGACCCTCGCCGGGCAGAACCTCCAGCGTGACGGGCCCGCCGAATTTCAGCATCCGTTCCACGCCGACGAGCACGCCGCGCATATAGAAGTCGCTGTCCTTCGCGCCCGAGATCCAGAGGAACGGCACGGTGGCGGCGTTGCGCGCGAGCCAGGGGAAACTGTAGGCCGCCGCGAGCGGGGCCGCGGCGGCGAAAAGATCGGGATGATGCAGCGCCAGATAGGCCGCGCCCGTTCCGCCCATCGAATGGCCGGTGAGATAAACGCGGTCGCGGTCCACGCGGTAACGTTTCGCCACCTCCTCCAAGACGCAGAGAATATCGTTCTCCCCAATGCCGCGGAATTCCGTTACGCCGCGACCCAGTGGACTGACCAACAACGCGCCGTTCGCCTCGGCGGCTTTCTTGATCGCGCCATCATTTTCATATCCGTCGAAGAGCGTCGCTTCGTTGCCGCCCGTGCCGTGCATCGCGATGATCAGCGGCCACGCGCGATTGCCGTCATACGCCGAAGGCAGGTAGATTCGGTACGGCTGGTCGGTGTCGTCGATCGCCGAACGATACGTTTGCCGCAAATCCTGTCCCGGCGCGGCCGCGCCGGCGAGTCGCGACCCCAGCAAAACGGCGCCAAACCATACGAGAGCCACCCGTCCCACGTGGCGCGTGCGCCGGCCGGTTGCTGCTTCCATCGAAACAGCGGCGGGAAAAAGTTCGGCAGGTGGGAGGAGTGGCAGCGACATGGGGGTGAGTTGCAGCGGATCGGTTGAAACTGGCCCGTCTCGCGGACGAATTTCCGCAGTTCATGCCCCGCGCTGCAACCGGCTATTTTGCTGGAAACGGCCGCGCTGCTTCGACGCGAGGGCGCTTTTTCCCGCGTCAAAGGGGTGTTTTTCGGAGGCGCAGGGCGTTCGTTATCACCGACACCGAGGACAGCGACATCGCTGCGCCCGCGAGAATCGGACTGAACAGGAGACCGAAGAACGGATACAAAATGCCGGCGGCTATGGGAACGCCCAGCGCGTTGTAGATAAACGCGAAGAACAGATTTTGTCGGATATTTCTCATTGTCGCGCGCGACAGATTAATGGCTTTGGCGATGGCGCGCAGGTCTCCTTTCACGAGCGTCACCCCGGCGCTCTCCATGGCAACGTCGGTCCCCGTGCCCATCGCGATGCCCACGCTGGCGGCGGCGAGCGCGGGGGCGTCGTTGATCCCGTCGCCGGCCATCGCCACGCCTCCGCCCGTCTTTTGCAGCGATTCGACGAGGGTGATTTTTCCGGCCGGTTCCACCTCGGCTTCAAAGCGATCGAGGCCGAGTTCGCGTGCGACCGCCGCCGCCGTGCGGCGATTATCGCCGGTCGCGATCACAATGCCGATGCCCAAGCGGTGCAGTTGAGCGATCGCCTCCGCGGTGTTCGGCTTGATGGGATCCGCCACGGCGATCAGACCTGCCGCGCGTCCGTCGATCGCCGCAAACAGCACCGTCCGGCCCTGCGTTTCGAGCGCCGCCGCCCGTTGGATCAACGCAGGGGGCAGGGACACGCCTTCGGCCGCCAGAAATTTGATTTTGCCCACGCGCACTTCGCGACCCTGCACCTGACCGGCCACCCCGCCGCCCGGTTGGGCGCGAAAATTTAAGGCGTCGAGCGTCGCCAGCTTTCGCGTTTCGGCGCCCCGTACGACGGCGGCCGCCAGCGGGTGTTCGGAAGCGCGCTCCACCGCGGCGATCAGTTGCAGGAACGTGCTTTCCTCGAAGCCCGGTTCCACGATCACCTCCACCAGTTCCGGTCGCCCTTCCGTCAGTGTCCCGGTCTTGTCGACTACGAGCCAGCGTACCTGGCCCAACAGCTCGAGCGACTCCGCATTCTTGACCAGAATCCCGGCCTGCGCGCCGCGGCCAACCCCCACCATGATGGACATGGGCGTGGCGAGGCCCAGGGCGCAGGGGCACGCGATGATCAAGACCGCCACGGCGTTGACGATGGCGTGGGCGAGACGCGGTTCCGGGCCGAAGAAAAACCAGATGGCCCAGGTGAGGGCCGCGATGATTACCACGGCGGGGACAAATATTCCCGCGACCTTGTCCGCGAGCGCTTGAACCGGTGCGCGGCTCCGCTGGGCTTCGGCCACGAGCGCGACGATCCGCGCGAGCATCGTGTCGGCGCCGACCTTTTCCGCCCGCATGACAAAACCGCCGGTGGCGTTCACCGTTCCGCCGGTCACGCGATCGCCGGGCTTTTTTTCCACGGGCACGGATTCGCCGGTCAGCATCGACTCATCCACCCACGACCCGCCTTCTTCCAAGACTCCGTCCACCGGAATTTTGCCGCCTGGCCGCACCCGCAGCCGCTCACCGGTTTGCACGTGCTGCAGCGGCACTTCCTCGTCTCCGGTGGGCTTGACGCGCAATGCCGTGGGAGGAGACAAGTCCAGCAGGGCCCGCAACGCGCCTGACGTGCGTTCGCGCGCGCGCAATTCCAACATCTGCCCCAGCAGCACCAGCACCACGATGACGGCCGCGGCTTCGAAATACACGTCGACCACACCGTGCGTTCGCATCGCGGCCGGAAAAATACCGGGCGCAAAGAAAGCGACGACGCTGTAAGCCCACGCGGCCCCGACCCCGATGGCGATCAAGGTGAACATATTCCAGTGGCCGGAACGGAAGGATTTCGCTCCGCGCAGGAAAAAGGGCCAGCCCCCCCAAAGCACAACCGGAGTCGCGAGCAGCAGTTGCGCCCACCGGCTCCACGGCGCATTCGCCACCGCCATGAGCGACGGCACGAGGTGCAGCATCGCGAGCGCAAACACCGGAAGCGCGAGCGCGGCGCTGACCCAAAAGCGACGGGTCATGTCGACGAGTTCGTGATTCTCCTCCCCGGAGGCAGGCACACCGGTCGCCTCGAGGGCCATGCCGCAGATCGGGCAGTCGCCCGGGTGATCCTGCTGAATTTGCGGGTGCATGGGGCAGGTGTACACCGTTTTTTCGGACGTTCGCGGCGTGGGGTTCCGCTCGAGCGCCATACCGCATTTAGGGCAGTCGCCGGGGAGGGCCGACTCGACTCCGGGGCACATCGGACAGAAATACGCCGCCTGAGCCGACGGCGAAACCTTCATGTGGCTGCCCTTTCCGTGTGCGCAACATTGGGCTGCGCCTTCATGCCCTTCGTGCTGGTCGGGAGTGCTGCCGGGGGCGTGACGATTTTCAGGTTTCATGCGGCGGGTGGTTCTCATCACCCATGACCATTAACCCGTGGAACACAAAATCCCTGCACCGGCGTGTCTGGGGCTTTTCCCGAGGGAGAAAACATGGCGCGCTCCCGTGGCGCCACCGGCGGCGTAAGGTATGCTGCGGGAGTCGTGGGCCACCGCCATCAGTCCGGCGCAAGTCCGCGCCTGCCGGGTGCTCCCGCACCGATAACCGGAAAGGAAAAATCATCATGTCCCACGAAAAGTATCAGGACTGTATCGAAGCCTGCCTCGAATGTATGCAGCAGTGTGAGCATTGCGCCACCGCTTGTCTC
>JBEENF010000134.1:0-8761 GCA_041192325.1 Verrucomicrobiota bacterium | reverse complement strand
ACCGGGTGATTCGGCGCATTGGCGGCAATCGCCCGATTCCGATCGACGCGCGCATTGTGGCGGCAACCAACGTCGAACTCCGCGCCCGCGTGACAGAGGGGCGTTTTCGGGAGGATTTGTTGCATCGGCTCGACCTTTTTCGGGTTCGCATTCCCCCTCTCCGCGAACGCGGGGAAGACATCGTCCCTCTTGCCGAATCACTCGTCACGCGTATTTCGCGTCGCTACGGCCTCCCTTCCCGCCCCATTCCGCCGCTCGGTCGCGAGCGCCTCCGGGCGCATCGCTGGCCGGGGAATGTTCGTGAACTCGCGCATGAAATCGAGCGCTCGCTGGTGTTTGACGATGATCAATTAACGTTTGCGAGCCTGACGGGACCGGCGACGGCCAGTTCCGGCCAAGACGCTTGGTTCAGTCCCGGTTTCAAAATACCCACCGGCTTCTCGCTCGACGGCGCGATCGACGAACTTGTCCGCCGCACCCTTCTTCAGCACGGTGACAATGTGTCCGCGGCCGCACGCGCGCTCGGAGTGACCCGTGATTACATCCGCTACCGGCTGAAGGCCGATGCTACTGCCAAAAGCTGAATCTCCTGAATGGGAGATTACACCCAAGGAATTCGCGGTTTGGGTGAAAAGACCCGACACCGGAAACCATCAACCTGGTCGCTTAAAAATTTAACCCATTGCATGATAAGAGTTAGTTACCCCGTCGCGCACCTTGGCACACCCGGTGCAATGGAGCCGGTGCAAAACAACATAAACATTCATGAAAACGTCTCACCTCCTCACTCTAACTGCCGGCCTTTTGATCAATTCCTTGACCTATGCCGCGCAGGATACGCCCGCCCAGCCGACCACTCCGGGCGGCACTCCACCTGCGGCCGTTCCTCCGGCCATGACGCCCCGGGCTTCCCAGCCGAATGAAAAGGCCTCGGACAATGCCAAGGCGGTGCACGTGCTGCTGGACCAGTTCAAGACGCAGCGCGAACAGTTCATCGCGTCGCGCAAGGTGCTGATCGAAAAGTTGAAGAGCGCCACGGGCGACGATCGCAAAGCGATTCTGGACGAACTGCGCGCCGACCAACAAAACCGCGTCGACGAGCAGCGCGCGATGGGCAAGGAAATCCGCGACGAAGTCAAAAAACTCCGCGACCGGAAAAAGAATTAGTTGTGCGCGGCAGATACCCGCGCACGACTGCAACAACACAGGGCGATGCGAACGGCGCATCGCCCTGCTTTGTTGCCCGGACCCGCCGCCCGCCATCGATGCTTAGCCGTCCCGCTGTGTTTATATATTGCGTGGCAGTTTTACTGCTCTTCTCCCGCGCGAGCGCGCAAACGCCTTGGCCGCCCCCTGCGGGACCGACGATGACGGCGACCCAGGCCGCGGAACTGGCGGCGCTCACCGGATGGCAACACACCGCCACGGTGCGTAGCTCGATCGGCCTGCGCGACAATGTGCTGCTTTCGCCCTTCGATCCCATTGCGCGGCCTTTCGCGCGCGGCGAACTGGAAGTATTTCTTTTGCGCCCGGAAGCAGGGGCTTGGGATTTTCTTGGCTTCCTCAATGGTGACGTGACGCGCTATTTTTCACCCCCGGCCGAGACGGGTGGCGAACAACAGTGGTTTCTCCACGGTGAGGCGCGGTGGCAACCGCTCCCTAATTTTCGGGCGGCGCTCAAAGCCGACATCTTTCTGCAGGACTCGGTGATCGACCTTTCTGAAATTGCCACGCAACGGGAGTTCCTTCCCACCCGCGCGCAGGGGTTCTTCGCCACGCTGGTCCCGCGGTGGCAACTGCCCCGCGGTTTCGCAGTCGAGGCATTGGGGCAGGCCCGAGTAACAGATTACCGTGACCTCGCGAGTGACTACGCAGAGAGCAGGTTTGGCGTGCGGCTCGACTGGAAGCGCTCGCACCGGCTGGCGCTGTCGCTTGCCGCCTACGAGCGACTCCGGCATTTTCGCCAGCGCAACCAGTTCACGGCCGCTGGCAGAGCCCTGGCTGGCACCCGCTTGCGATTCGAACAGCGCGAGGTAGAGCTAAAGGAAAGCAGTTCATGGACTGCGGGCAAATTTCGCTGGAGCCCCGGGTTAACGCTCGGCTGGCTAACCAATTCGGACGCCGCTTCAGGCTATTTCGATTATGATCAAAAGCGAGCGCGGCTCGAAGTCGCCGCGGAAAGAAACCGAACCAGGATAAATTTTGAGGCTCACGTCAAACGGATGGTTTATCGGGTCCAAACGGTGGGCGTCGGCATTGCGCCACCGGCGCGAAGGGAGGACAACTTCGAAACCGCGGTCCGCGCTGAACACCGGGTGGGTAAAGTCTATACAGTGTTCGCCGAACACCGCTGGGAGAGAAATCGGTCCAATCAGTCTGAGTTTAGTTATCGATGTAACACCGTGCTCGCAGGATTAGAACGCACCTTTTAAGGTGTCCCAATTCATGAGCGCTCTTCCAAAGACTGCTCGAGTCTGGGCTGCGGCAATCGTACTGACGCTGTCCGCACTCGCGGGCGTGGTGTCCTCGCTCACCTGGCAACTGCGCGCGCAACTCCGCGCTCAAATCCTGAGGCGTGAAGCGGAGTCAATTTACGCCGTCGCTCAGCTGCAGCTTCGCGGAGTTCGCGACGAATGGTCACGCTTGGGCTCGGCGCCAGCCATGTCGGATTGGTTCGCGGCGGTCCTCGAATCTTCGAGAATGCGCGGGGTCCTCGCCGTCCAACTCTTTGATCGGGCAGGTGCGTTGCAAGCGGCTTTGCCGCAAGTGGGCGGCGAACTGCCTGCATTGCTGCCGGCAGGCTTGCACCCACCCACCGGGCGGTTTGAGGCGGACGGGGCTCTGGAAAAAATCTACGGCCTGACTGCGCCCTTGGAGGCAAGTCGAACCGCTGTGCCGCTGCTTGAAATAATTGTGCCCCTCACGCTGGAGGAACCCGACCATGGAGCGTTGGGGGCAGCGCGTTACTGGCTGGACGGGACGGCGGTACACGCTGAGTTCGGCCGAATGGATCGCGCCTTGGTCTGGCAGGCGGCGCTGGCTTTTTTTAGCGCTGCCGCCCTCGTTGGCTTGGTGCTGCTATGGGCCGCGCGGCGCGTGGCATCCGCTCATCGCCGCCTCCTCGCGCAAAGCGCCGATCTGGCCCGGGCGAATCAGGAACTTGATTTCGCGGCGCGGACGGGAGCCATTGGCGCGATCAGTGCCCACCTGATTCACGGTTTAAACAACCCGTTGAGCGGGCTGGAGGGATTTGTGTCCGAACAGGCCGTGCCGGGCGGCGAACAAGGCGAAGCTTGGCGGGCGGCGGTGGAAACCACGCGACGCCTGCGGTCGATCGTCAATGAAGCAGTGACGGTGTTGCGCGAAGAAGGTGGCACCAGCGGGGCCTACAGCATCCCCGTCCGCGAATTGGCCGAATCCGCGCGCGCTAACGCGGACGAAGCCGCGCTGAGAGCCGGAGTGGCTCTGCATTTTTGCATCACCGACAACGGCGAGTTGGAGGGTCGCACCGCCAATCTGTCGCGTCTCGTTCTCGCCAATTTGCTGGCCAATGCGATCGAAGCTTCACCCGCGGGCTCCACGGTGACGCTGAAAGCGGGACTGGCCGATGGTGCAGTCGAGTTTCTCGTGCGGGATGAAGGAGCGGGCGTCCCCCACGAAATCGAGGCCGGGTTGTTCCGCCCGCTCCGCAGCACCAAAGCTGGCGGCGGCGGCATTGGGCTCGCGATCAGCCGACAGCTCGCGCGCCACGCGGGCGGCGAATTGGACCTCGCCCGCAATGGCCAACAAGGGAGCACCTTCCGGCTGCGCGTTCCCCTCGCCGTCGCCTCCCCCGGGGGCGCGACGCTTTGAATTTGGTGAAAACAATTGGGCCAGGGTGCTGTCCCATCCGCGTGTCTCGGCGTCTCCTGTGTTTCGCTTTCACTGCGCTTCTGCTCATCCCCGGAATCGGGCGGGCCCAGGACGGCGCCCAGCGCTGGGCCTTTTCCACTCTCACCAGTTCCAACCCGGGGAACATTCTGTCGTCTCCCGCCGCCGGGCCCGATGGAACCATTTATATTGGCACCGAGGTGGGAACGAGCACCAGCAGCAATCCCTCCGGACGGCTTTGGGCGATCCGCCCGGATGGTTCAGTGAAATGGTCTTTCACCACCCCGGATTGGATTGATTCTGCACCTGTAGTCGGCGCGGAGGGCACGATTTATTTTGGGTGTTGGGACGGCAATGTTTACGCGCTCAATCCCGACGGTTCCCGCAAGTGGGCGGTGAACGCAGGGTCTTTTGTATCTGCTTCGCCCGCGATCGCGGCCGACGGCACACTCTATGTCGGCTCGGGCGACGGGAATTTGTACGCGATCACTCCCGCCGGCATGGTAAAGTGGATCTTTCCGACGGCCGATTTTATCGATTCCTCGCCGGCAATCGGGCCCGACGGAGTTATTTATTTCGGGGGGTGGGACAACGCGGTTTACGCCGTTCGTCCGGACGGCTCGCAAAAATGGCGCTACACCACGGGAGGGGAGGTTACGAGTTCACCCGCCGTGGCACAGGACGGAACAATTTATATCGGATCGCGCGACCTCACCCTGTATGCGTTCAGCTCGTCCGGGGAATTGAAATGGTCCCGCGGCTTAGGTGACACCATCGAAGCCTCGCCGGTTATCGGGTCAGATGGTACGGTGTATATTCCCACCACGGGCGGCCGCATGTATGCGTTCGACGCGGACGGCACGGAGCGGTGGCGGTACCCGGGAACAGGGCAAGCCGCCCTGAATCCAATTTACTCGTCTCCGGCGATCCGCAGCGACGGTTCGATCCTTTTTGGCACGAGCAATAATGCGCTCTGCGCCCTGCGGGCGGATGGCACGCTGCTGTGGCGAAGCACGCTCGGCGACTGGACGGATTCATCCCCGCTCGTCACCGCCGATGGGGTCATCTATATAGGTTGCGCCGACAAGAAATTGTATTCGTTTTTTGGCAACGGCCTCACGCTGGATGCCGCCGCTCCGTGGCCCGCGTTCCGCCGCAATTCAGGGCGTTCGGGGCGGGCAGCTATCGTCACGGTTGACCAAACCCCGGCGGCACAGTCGGTCGCGGTCGGCAGCTTGCTCAATATGGCGGCGGCGGGACACGCCGAATCAGATGCGCCAGCAGTGACCTACCAATGGCTGGTCAACGGCATCGGTTTGCCCGGCGCGACCGCCTCAAGTTTGCAGCGTTTGAATTTTCAGCCCGCCCTCGCTGGTCTCTACACGGTTCAGATCGCAAACTCGGCAGGCGCCGCGACAAGTCCTCCGGCGATCATCGCTCTCGCCAGCGCGATTAAGCTCACCGGGCCGGGCATGGAATACCCGGACATTCCTCACCCGATCGGACGCATTTATGATCAAATTCTGCTGCAGGGCGCAGCGGCCACCCTCACGGCAGACCCGGGCCAAGTGACGCGGATATCGTACGTGGACCTGACGAATGACATCGTACAAGTCGAATTTAGCGGAGCTGGATCCGTGTCAGTGGTTTTACAAGGAGCGGCGGGGCCGGCAGCGGCCCTCAACTACAATCAGCCCGGAACGGAATACATGAAAGGGCACGCCGGAATCGTGATTACTGGCGCCGACGAAACGAGCCACCTGTCAGTGTTTACGGTGGGAAAAATCACGGCGGTAAACCAAAGTCTCTTCCGGAGCGACGTGGCGTACGATGGAGTGGCGGATATCGCGTTTGTCGCGATCCTCAGCCGCAACGGCCGCTTTGGCAGCATTCGGACGGCGAATGCCAGCTACGTGGGAACCTCCGGCCACGTCGGAATCTACGCGCCAGGCGTACAGATCAACGGCCCGGTTTACGTCGGAGATATTCACGCGGCCGGCAGCGCCATCCCCGTGCTGATCATTGGCGGCGCCAGCGCGACGCAGATCAACGGCGGCAATTTGTTTCAGCAAAACGGGCAAGCCGTACGAGTCGGCGGCCTGTCGCAATTGCAGTTCGTCGCTGGCAGCACCTCGCACGGCGTCGCCCTCCCGGCGCAACTGAATCAGGCGCAGTTGGAACAGGATGGAGCTGACGTGACCCGCGCGCTGGTTTTGAATCCGCGCTAATCTCCGGCGCGGTCAGTTGTCCCAATAAACAATGCGCCCGCATTGGTCACACGTGGGCAACTGCGCCAAGGGGTCGACCCCTTTGCCGCGCGCGGCGGATTCCACTTCGCTGGAAACCTTTAGGTGACATCCGCCGCACTTGCCGCCGGAGATCGCGACCACGGCGGGCATATTGCGCGAGGCGATCCGATCGTAAACCCGCAGGCGCAGCTCGCCAACCGGCGCACGTGCCGCGGCAACCTCGCTGCGCGTCGCTTCGAGCTCGGCCGTCAGGCTCGCCTCGCGCTCACGCAAGGTACTGATCCGCGCCTCGTGTCCGGAGATGTTCGCTTTTAGCTCAGCCTCGGCGGCCAGGAATCTCTTCCGAGCTTCATCAATGGCATACATCACCTCGAGCTCGCGACCTTCGAGCTCCGCAATCTGCGCGCCCATGGTCTCGATTTGATGGCCCATCGCCTGATATTCCTCGTTCTTACGAATCGAAAGCTGCTGGGTGCGGTATTGGCCCACTTTCGTCTCGGCGGAGCCAATTTCGGTCTCCAGCGACTTCTTTTTGACCTCCAAATCCCGCAGTTCCGTGCGAGCCATTTCAATGGCTGCCTTCTCGGCGGCGATCTTTTGCTCCACGCGCGCGATGTCAGCGGGGACCGCCTTCAGTTGCGCTTCGAAACCAAGTCTTTTGGTGTCGCGGTTTTGCAGGATCAGCAGCGGTTCGATCGCGGGATGCGGCATGTGCCGCCCACTCTGCCGGCGACAGTGCCGCGGTCAAATGAAAGCTCCAGCACCGCTGGGCAAGCTGCCGGACGGCGTGGTGAGCCGCTTTCGCTTAAACCGCTGATGCGCTGTCGTCTGCTGTGAAAAACGCCCGCCCCGGCGCGGCCGAGGCCAAAAAGCCCCGGCGCGCGGCCGGCTGACCCGCAGGGGACCCACAGGGATGCGACCGCAAGCCCTTAATCGCGAAAAGAACCCGGTTTGGAGGGCGGATTTTTAACAAAAAAACCCTCGCCACTCCCCCGGTTTGCCGCGATATTTTTTCTTTCATTGTCCGCCCAAATCTCCCTCTAAAACCATTCATGTCCGACGCCGCCGAAGCAGTCCAGAACGCACGAAACCAAGCGGGCGCTGATGCGTACGACGCCTCCAAATTGGGCAAGCTCGAAGGACTCGAGGCCGTCCGTAAAAAGCCGGGAATGTACATCGGCGGAACGGACGAACGAGCCCTCCACCACTGCGTTTCCGAAGTGCTCGACAACTCTGTCGACGAACACCTTGCCGGCTTCTGCTCGCGTATCGAGGTGACCATCCACGTCGACGGCTCGATCAGCATCCGCGACAACGGGCGGGGGATCCCCGTCGATATTCACCCCACCTACAACATCCCTGGCGTGGAAATGGTGCTCACCACGCTGCATTCCGGCGGCAAGTACGGGCAGGGCGGCTACAAGTTTTCCGGCGGCACGCACGGAGTGGGAGCCAAGTGCGTCAATGCCGTATCCGAGTGGTTCGAGGTCGAGGTTTCCCGCGGAGGCCAGGTGCACCACATGAAATTTGAGCGCGGCAAAACCGTGAAGAAGCTCGAGGTCATCGGCAAGGCCCGCGCCACCGGGACGTACATTACGTTCAAGCCGGACGCCGAGATCTTCAAGGAGACGACGGTTTTCCAGACCTCCCGGATCAGCCAGCGCTTGCGGGAACTCGCCTTTCTCAACTCCGGACTACAAATCGTCTTCACGGACGAACGACCCGCCGAATCGAAACCCGAAACCTATTTCTACAAGGACGGGGTCGAGGAATTCGTGAAGCAGATCAATCAGGGCAAGACCCCGCTGCATCCGAAACCGGTGCGCATCATGAAGGAGAGCCACCTCCAACTCGACGACAAACCCGCCGAGATCCACCTCGAATTGGTGCTGCAGTACAACGACACCTACAACGACCAGGTCCTCTGTTACACCAACACGATCCACAATCCCGATGGCGGCACCCACCTTTCGGGTTTTCGCAGCGCCCTGACGCGAGCAATCAATCAATTCTCCAAGGCGAACAATCTGCTCAAGGACAAGGATCCCCAGATCACGGGTGACGACGTGCGGGAAGGCCTTGCCGCCGTCATTTCCATCAAGCACAGCGACCCCAAATTCGAGTCGCAGACAAAAGTTAAGCTTCTGTCCCCCGAGGTGGAAAGTGTCGTCGGCTCCGCCGCCTACGAAGGCTTGATGATGTACTTTGAGACGAATCCGTCCGTCGGAAAGCGGATCGTCGACAAATCGCTGAACGCCGCCCGCGCCCGCGAAGCCGCCCGCAAGGCCCGCGAAACCGTGCGCAAGGGTGCGCTGTCCGGCGGTGGCCTCCCGGGTAAACTCGCGGACTGCTCCGAGCGGGATCCGGCGCTGACTGAACTCTACATTGTCGAGGGTGACTCGGCCGGCGGCTCCGCGAAACAAGGACGCGACCGTCGCTTCCAAGCCATCCTGCCGTTGCGCGGGAAGCTGATCAACACCGAGAAGGCTCGCCTGGACAAGGTGCTTTCCAACGAGGAAATCCGCACCCTGATCACCGCGTGCGGCACCGGCATCGGGGAGGGAGACGAATCCGTTGGCGGCTTCAATGCGGCAAAAGCGCGCTACCACAAGATCATCATCATGACGGATGCCGACGTGGAC
>JBEENF010000133.1:0-8763 GCA_041192325.1 Verrucomicrobiota bacterium | reverse complement strand
CGCGGGGCTGAAACTCTTGTTTTGATCGGGCGCTAAACGTGGATATGCCCAGCGTATGAGAAGACAGCAAACGCCATGGCGCGAATGAACGTTCGGCAAATGTGGGCGGCGAAGCTCGCCGGCAAATCAAGCCTGGCTCCGGCCACGCGATCGCAAACGCGTGTGGCCAGCGAGGTGTTGGCGCGGGAGTCGAAGCCCCGGGTTGCGTTTACGGGTTTGGTGCTGGGCATAGATCCCTCGCTGCGGGGCACGGGGTTGGCCTTGATCGATTTTCGTTCCGGCTGTCAGCCCGTGCTCCTCCGCTGCCACACGGTGCGCGTCGCGCCGAAGCATCCGATGGCCGTCGCGTTGGGCGAGATCCATCGGGCCGTGGCGCTTTGGCTCGACGGCACGGACGTCCGGCATGTGGCCTTGGAACAGACGATCTTTGTGCAGAATTTCCAAACCGCCCAAATCCTTGGGGCGGCGCGCGGCGCGGCGATTTCCGCCGCCGCGTTGCGCGAGCGACCGGTTTTTGAATATGCGCCGTTGCGCGTGAAACAGGCCGTGGTCGGCGCGGGCCGTGCGAGCAAGGAGCAGATGGCCCGCACGGTCATGGCGCTGCTCGGACACGGTCGAACGCTGGCGTTCGATGAAGCCGACGCGGCCGGAGTCGCGCTCTGCCACGCGTTCACCTGGCGAGGTTGAGGCGTGGGGGCAGGGTGGATTTTTCACGCGCGTGAACTGCGCGTTGCTTCGGCGGCCTGATTCGCCAGCCTGACGGGCATGCTGGCGTTTCGTCCAAAGCTGGTCGAGTGCCTCCGCGACTACTCGCGGGAACGGTTTCTGCGCGACGCCATGGCGGGGCTGACGGTCGGCGTCGTGGCGCTCTCGCTTTGCATCGGCCTGGGAATTGCCTCGGGCGCGTCGCCCCAGGCCGGTCTTTACACCGGTATCATCGGTGGCTTTTTGGTTTCGGCGCTCGGCGGGTCGCGCGTCCAAATCGGCGGGCCCGCCGGAGCCTTTGTCGGCCTCGTTGCACTGGTGGGAGCCCGCTATGGTCTGCCCAATCTGCTCGTCTGCACCATGTTTGCCGGGGTGATCATGTTTGTCATGGGCGCCTGCCGACTCGGTTCGGTCATTCGTTTTGTGCCCCATCCCGTTACGACCGGTTTCACGTGCGGCATCGCCATTACGATTATCAGCACCCAAATCCGACCGCTACTGGGGTTGCAGCTGACGGCGGAGCCGGCGGAGTTCCTGCCCAAGATAATCGCTTTGGCGGAGGTTGCTGGCACGGCCGACTGGCGCACGATCGCATTGGGGGGAGCGTCGCTCTTGCTGCTGGAACTTTGGCCCCGCAAATGGAGCCGCCACGTGCCGGCCTCCATCGTTGCGGTGGTACTTGGAACTTCGTTTGTGGCCGCCGTGGGGTGGGACAGTGTCGAAACCATTGGGAGCCGTTTTAACGGCATTCCGCAGGGTCTGCCGAAAATGGTGTGGCCGGATTTCGACTGGCGTACCTTCAACCATCTCATCGGCCCGGCGTTTACCATCGCCTTGCTGGGAGGCATCGAGTCCCTTTTGTCGGCGGTGGTCGCCGATGGTTTGATCGACGATCGGCATGACTCCAATCAGGAGCTCATGGCGCAAGGCGTGGCCAATTTCGTGGTCCCGATTTTTGGCGGCATTCCGGTCAGTGGGGTGATCGCGCGGACCGCCACGAATATTCGCAACGGCGCCAGTTCCCCGGTGGCCGGAGTCATTCATGCGCTGTTCCTGCTAGTGGTGTTGTTGGTCGCGGCGCCTCTTGCGGGCGGCGTGCCACTCGTCACCTTGGCGGCGGTGCTCATCGTGGTCGCGTGGCGCATGGGGGAGTGGGACGAGTTTCGATTGCTGGCGCGGAAACCCAAAGGGGACGGGGCGGTATTTCTCACCACCTTCGCGCTGACGGTTTGTTTCGATTTGATGACGGCCGTGCAGATCGGCATGATTCTGGCGGCAGCGCTGTTTGTGAAGCGCGTCGCCGACACCACTG
Organism: Verrucomicrobiota bacterium; assembly: GCA_041192325.1. Lineage (GTDB taxonomy): Bacteria > Verrucomicrobiota > Verrucomicrobiia > Opitutales > Opitutaceae > ER46. Next base: position 6,746 of record JBEENF010000133.1, on the reverse strand, counting down.
AAGTAAGGACGATGGCCGGGGAAGGGGACGCAGGTCACGAGCAGGTCCAGAATGTGCCCAAGGAGGTTGTCGTCTACCGGGTGTTCGGAGCGCTTTTATTCGGCGCCGCCGACAAGTTGGAAACCGTGTTGCGACGCGCCGGCGGAGACGTTCGAGTTGTCATCCTCCACCTGGCGGCGGTGACCGCGATGGACGCCACGGCTTTGGCGCGGTTGGATGAGCTGCACAAGAAACTCTGCCGCCATAAAAAGCACTTGGTGCTCTCAGGGGCCCATACCCAGCCGTATTTCGTGATGGAGCGAGCCGGCTTTCTTGAGCGGGTCGGCGCGCAAAATGTGGTCGGTGATCTTGATTCAGCGGTAGCCCGCGCGCGCGCGTTGCTGGCTCCGGCGAAGCCGGTGGACGGCAAGTTGTCCGGTTGAGCCGATGCGCTGATGCTGCGGGATGCCAGGGCCCGACATGCGCTGGACAGTCTGATGCCCGGCCCATCTATCCCAGCACCGTCTTCAGCAGCTTTCCGAGATCCGTGACCCGATAGGGTTTCGTGAGATAACCGCAAAAGCCCTTGGCGAGAAACTGGCGCGCCATCTCGTCGTTGTCGTAGCCGCTCGCAACGATGGCGCGCACCTCGGGATCCAGTTTCTTTAATTCGATAAAACATTCGTCTCCGCCCATGCCGCCAACGACAGTGAGATCCATAATCACTGCGTCGTAGGGACGCCCGATGTTCTGATAGCGTTTGTATAAGGCGATCGCCTCCTCGCCGGTTATCGCGAGGTCGTATTTGTACTCGAGACTGTCCAGCATCATTGCCGTCAGCGCGGAAATTTGCGGATCGTCATCCATGAACAACACGCGACCTGTACCGAATCGCAGCGACGCAGCGCGTCGTGCCTGGACTTCGATCGGCTGCTGGGCTTTCGGGAGGTAGACCGTAAAGGCGGTTCCGACGCCGACCTGAGTATCCAATCCGATTTGGCCGCCGTGCTTGCGTAGGACGGCCAGCACAGTCGCCAGTCCCAGTCCGGTGCCGTGTTTCTTCGTGGTGAAGAATGGGTCGAAGATCTTCGCGACATGTTCGGGCGCGATCCCACTCCCGTTGTCGCGAATTTCGATTTCGACATAATCGCCAGCAGACAACGAAGGCGCCTGATTTTCGACCAGCGTGGTATTTGTCGCGCGGACGTGCAGGTGCGGCCGATGGGGCGCCGGCGGCATGGCTTGGAGGGCATTTACGATCAAATTCTGAAACACCTGCAAAATTTCGGCGCGATCCACGAGGATCGGTTGCACGTCGGCGGCAATTTCCAGTTTTATCTTCGCGGTGGAGGCGGCAGCCGCGATCTTGATTGAGTCCTCGAGGATCTCCCGCGTGGCGACCACGGTCTGACTGCCGGCGCCTCCTTTTGCGAACGACAGGAGATGTTTGGTGAGTCCCTTCGCCGTCATGCATGCTTTTTCAGCGTCGTTCAATGCGCTGAAGTCCCGGTTGTCTTTCGCGAGCGAGACGGCGCCGAGAATGGTCGTGAGCAGATTGTTAAAGTCGTGCGCAATCCCGCCCGCGAGCAGTCCGAGCGATTCGAATCGGTTCGCTTTGACCAATTCATCGGGCGTTAGGGTCATCTCTTCGGGGTCGCGAAACACCAGCACCACGCCCTGCGCCCTGCCCTCGGGTCCGAATGCCGCGAGTGCCGTCCACACGATCGGGCGAGAAGGAGCACCCTGGATGGCCGGCAACAAGACATCCTCACTGATTAATGGCAGGGGTTGGTCCGATGACAGCGCTCGTTCCACGGGATCATCGCTGGGGCGGTTGCTCTGGCGGTTCGCGATGCGAAACACGTCTCCCACGGGGAGTCCGCAGGATTCCTCTGCCGTTACCTGCAGGAGGCGGAGCGCGGTTCGATTGAGAAAGATCGTTTTGCCCAGCGTATCCGTGATGATGACGGCCTCGGCGAGCGTTTGAAATGCTTCTTCCACCAGCGCGGCTGGCAACGCATCCGCTGCCGGCAATGTCCCGGCCGGTAACGCGCAGGCAAATCCGACGACGCGGGCAAGATCACGCTTTCGCGTCACGGTGCGATGGCCAGCAATCAAGACGGCTTGCGGGCGTCCATCCTTCGCGCGGAGCCGAACGATCTCGGAAAAGTTCGCGTGGCCGGGTGATCGCGCTGTCAGCCACGCCTGCACGCCCAAAGCGGCCTCTTCCGGCGGGAGCGCCACGGCGAAAGACGCGGCGGCGGGGGCGAGTTCCCCGTCTTCATAACCAAGCAATCTTTCCCAAGCGGGCGAAAACCAAAATAGATCGTTCGCGAAATCGAGCTCGAATGCGGCGAGCGGACCCCCGCCGCTGAGGGCCTGCAAGCGAGTATCATTCGCCAGGGATGCCTCTTCCAGTTCCTTGCGCTCGGTGATATCCAAGTGCAATCCGAGGACCCGATCGATTTCGCCCGCCGGGTTGACGATTTGTATTCCGAGGGATTGGAGCCAAACCCAGTGTCCCTGCTGGTGCTTCATCCGAAACTCCACGCTGAAAGGGCACGTGCCGCCGAAAACTTTTTTTCTGAGCTTGTCGGGTGAAGCACCTGAATCGTGAGGATGAATCAGCCGATGCCAACCATCGAGGGTGGCGGGCAACTCCGCGGGAAGGTAACCCAGCAGTTTGTGCCACGCCCGGGTCAGCCGCACCTCGCCACTCGCGAGGTTGAGATCGAAGAATCCCGCCGCGGAATTTTCTGCCAGCAGATCGTAGCCAGCAAAGGGAGAATCCGCCAAGGGGGCGGCCGAAGCCGGGATACTGCGAGGTTGGATGGTAGCAATGTACCCTTGCAACCCGCCTTCGACCGGCTCGAGGCCAACGCGCATCTCCTGGACTGGACCGCCGGAACTTTGAACCCGCAAGAAAGTCGTTCGTTCAAGACCGGTGGCCAGTAAGACTTCCCACTGCATCCGGGCAAAGTCCGGTTGTTGGGAGGCCACTTCGAATTGGAACAGTGAAACGAAGGGAGACCCGATAATTTCTCCGCTGCGCGCGGGCGCCAAGCGACGCGCGGAGGCATTGGCGGCCGTGATTTGGCCCAAGCGATCAAGAACGCAAACGGCACACGAGCTGTCTGGCGGGTCCGCCCCCGGACTCGCATGGCGGCTGATGGCTGAAACAGGTTCGCTCACACGCGATTTTCAGCAAGCCACCGGTGGGCCCGTTTGGCGAGAAAATCGATATACGCTGGATGATCGTTCAGGCAGGGCACTTGGGTGAACGATTCCCCGCCCGCCTCTATAAAGAGATCACGTCCTTCCTGCTGGATTTCTTCGAGAGTTTCCAAGCAGTCCGCCGTAAACGCAGGGCAAAGCACGAGCAGTTTTCGTACGCCCGTCTGCGGCAAGCGCTCGAGTTCCTTGTCCGTGAAGGGTTCAAGCCAGGGTTCGCCCGCAAGTCGCGATTGAAAAGAGACGAGGTGTTGATCGGCGGCGATACCGCACCGCGCGTTGAAGGCGCGAGTGGTGGCGTAACATTGGGCACGATAACACGTGGCATGCGCGGGCGAACAGGTGGTGCAGCAATCTGGCACCTTCATGCAGTGCGCCTTGGAAGGGTCCCCTTTTCGCATGTGCCGCGCAGGCAGCCCATGATACGAGAACAACACGAGGTCCTGAGGCTGCGCCAGATAGGGCGCAGCGACGGTGTGTAGCGCTTCGATGTAATCAGAATCGGCAAAAAAGGGCTGCACGGTGGAAATGCGAAGCCGTGGCGTTTTGCGCGCCGCTTCCTGCACTTTTACCACCACCGTCTCCCAGGACGACATGGCGTAGTGGGGGTATTGCGGAAACAATAGTACCTCTTCCACCCCGTCGGCGGCGATCTGGGCCATCACCTTCGCAATGGACGGCGTGCCGTACCGCATCGCGAGGTAGACGGGTGTCTCTGGCCCCAAAACGGTGGCCAGCTTCTGCTGTACGCTGCGGGAAATGACGAGCAGGGGCGATCCTTCCTTCGTCCAAACCTGCTCATAGGCATGAGCGGACTTTTTTGGCCGCGTGCGGAGAATGATGCCCTCGAGCAGCAGCCAGCGCAGCGGAGCCGGCACATCGAGCACCCGCTCGTCTCCCAGAAATTCCCGCAAATAGCGCCGCACATCCGCCACCGAGGTGGAATCAGGCGAGCCCAAGTTTACAATGAGAACGGCGCGTTTCGGCATAAAACCGAAATTCGTCCGTAGATTGACGACGAAGTCAAATGGGTCCGCAGGGCGCCGCGTGCTGCGGCCCGTTACGACAGGCCGCTGCAAAGACGGATTTGTGCGACCAGCCGCTCGACATTTTCGGGCGCAATCCGGTCGGTGATGACCGAGCGCGGGTAAATGGGCTCGGTATCGAGATGCACTCCCTCCTCTGAGCCGGGACGAACAAAGTCTTCGACGAAGTCCAGGCCGCCGCGAGGGCGCATCCAACGCCAGTAGGGATCCGGATTGTCCGACTCAATGACGATATCAGCGCCGAGGAAAACGTGGCAGTACAGCGTCAGGTCGCGAAAGGAGGCAAACCAGGTGGGCGGATTTAGCAATTGGTCTCGAATGATCAACGACATCGTTCTCTGCGCTTCAAGGGTGACGAACGCTTTCGACACGTCCGGCTAAATTTTGAGCCACCGGGAGAACTTGGGTATGTGCCTACGGGGTGAAGGCGGCGTCTGAACGGTGGTGGACGACGCCAACGCCGCGATTTCGTGGCTTTGGCGGAAGTTGGGAGCGGGCGTTTTGTCTTTTGACTGAACTCCACCGTCGTCAACAGTCTCGTTTTTTTTCCATGAGCACTTCCCGCAAAACTGTCCTCCTCGTCATCCGCGACGGCTGGGGCAAGAATCCTGATACTGCGCAGAACCAGACCAACGCCGTCTTTCTCGCGAAGAAATCCTGCGACGACCGGTTGCAGGCGAAGTATCCCCACACGCTGATCCGGACGTCAGGGCTTGATGTGGGATTGCCCGACGGCGTGATGGGCAACAGCGAAGTCGGTCACGAGAACATCGGCGCCGGGCGCATCGTCGACCAGGAGCTCGTGCGGTTGAACAAGCTTTTCTCGGAGAAGCGGCTCGCGACCAACCCGGTGTGGCGGGCGGCGGTCGAGCGGGTGAAAACCCGGCCGGGGGCGCGGCTGCACCTGATGGGCATCGTGAGCGACGCCGGCGTGCACGGCATGCTCGAACACCTCTACGGAATTCTGCGCCAGGCAAAGGAAGACGGCCTGGGCCGCGACAAAGTCTTCATCCACGCCTTCACCGATGGCCGCGACACGGCGCCATCGAGCGGGCTGCGTTACGTGCAGGAGGTCGATGCCCAGTGCAAGGCGATCGGCATGGGACGGATAGCGTCCGTCTGCGGCCGCTTCTGGGCCATGGATCGCGATAATCGCTGGGAACGGGTGCAGCAGGCCTATGACATGCTGACCGGACGCAAGGCGCTCGCCACTGCCCCAAACGCGGCGGCGGCGGTGCAACAGTACTACGATGGGCCGCTGTCCGAAACGCAGAAGGGTGACGAGTTCGTTGCGGCCACCTGGATTGTAGGTCCCGACGGCAAGCCGCTCGCGACCGTCCGCGACGGCGACGCCGTGCTATTCTACAATTATCGCGGCGATCGGCCTCGTGAGCTGACCAAGGCGTTCGTCTTCGATGAATTCAAAGGCTTCGACCGTGGCGCAAAGCTCGATCTCTATTATGCGACAATGACGGAGTATGAAGCGGGTTTGCCCGTGAACGTCATTTCCCCGAAACCGGAAGCGCTCAAAAACATTCTCGGTCAGGTCGTGAGCGAAGCGGGTATCGCCCAGTTCCGGTGCGCCGAGACGGAGAAGAATCCGCACGTGACATTTTTCTTCAACAATTACCGCGCGACTCCGTTCCCGGGCGAAGACCGGGCGTGTCCGGCAAGCCCGAAGGTGGCGACTTACGACCTGCAGCCAGAAATGTCAGCGGCCGAAGTGACCGCGGCCGCAAAGGCCGCCATTCTTTCCGGCAAGTACGGTCTTGTCGTGGTGAACTTCGCGAACCCGGACATGGTTGGTCACACGGGTTCTCTGCCGGCGACGATCCGGGCGGTGGAGACGACGGATCGCGGCGTGGGTGAGTTGCTCGCCGCGCTCGAGACGGTCGGTGGCCGCGGCGTGATTCTCGCCGATCATGGCAATGCGGAGCAAATGTGGGATCCGTCGGTCAACGGTCCGCACACCGCGCACACCTTGAATCCGGTGGAAATTTTTGTCGTCGGCGAGGGCTTTGGCGCGGGTCACACGAAGCTGCGTGAGGGCGGCCGACTGGCGGACGTCGCGCCGACCGTGCTGGCCCTGATGGGCCTGCCGAAGCCACCGCAGATGACCGGGGAGAGCCTGCTTGCTTAGCCCCGCCTTTTTCTGACGGCGGCTTCGCCTTAACAAACGGCAAGTATTCTACTTCGCACCATGGTGCGCGCTCTCGGGATGTGGTGGCGAGTGACTGCATCGCGCCGACAGCTTCCTCCCGTTAGCGGCGGCGCTGTTCCGGGAAGTCGCGTTCGAAGCGTTGCAGCAAGGCTGCCTCGTCGGAGGCCACCAGATAGATTTTGCCGCGGATAACTTTGGTTTCATTTGGTTTGAGCCCGCCGAGCCGAAAATCGTTGTGGATGCAGGTGATGACGCCTTGGAAAATTTCCTGATAGGGCTCCCACGCCACGGCCATGATCATCCGGCGGTCCTGCGAGTAGCAGCCGCAC
>JBEENF010000132.1:0-8767 GCA_041192325.1 Verrucomicrobiota bacterium | reverse complement strand
GCGGTCTGATCCCGTGGAATTCAATTCCTGTGCTTTTCGTGTTGGGCAGTTATGCGGCTCCGGGCGCCTCCTTGCCATCGGACCTTCTACCTTTCCTTTCCGAAAAAATACCGGCCTCGAACCACTGCATGGTCTGCGCGTTCGGGCGCTACGAGGCGGCGTGTGTTGCCACGGCGGCCCTGCTCGGCGGACATGTTCGGGTTGGATTTGAGAATAATCTCCATCGGCCGGATGGCCGTATTGCCCACGACAACGCGGCGCAGGTCCAAACCGTCGCGGAGTTGCTGAAAGTCGCAGGTTGCGTGCTGGCGGATGCAGACCGGCTGCGCGCCGATTGGGTCACGCTCTGATGTCACCTCGCAAGTAACTTCCTGCTACCAACGCAGCGGGTCCCAGACCAACCCAGCTTGCTCGCGGTGTTGCGTGTTTTTGGCGCAATGGCTCGCACATGACTCGGGCGTGTTCATGCGGTGCCCCGCCTGTTGACCGCACGCGCCCGTTCCGAAGCAGACGACGCCCGTGAGCCGTTTCGCTTCCTCTCTTGCCGAGTCGGCCTATTTGGCCGCAGGCGATTTCGGCCGGGGACCGGGTTTGGGGTCGAGATTCGCCAAAAGGTCTTCCGGAGACACGGTGGAAGCTACGCCTTTCGCGGGCACGTCCATATTAGCCAGCCAGAGCACTGCGTTGAGCGCCAGCTTGCGGAAATTTTCGTTGCCCCAGTTCGCGTGAAAATGGGCGCCGGTGAAACCAAACCCGCGACCGCCGGTGGGCCGCTCAAAGGCCCATGCCACGGTTTGGGTATCGCCGCGGGCGACTGCCGCACGGGCTGCCGGATTACCCTCATGCGGGCCGTCTTTCCTTCGCATCGTGGACGCATCCGGGGTCGCGACGAGCAGGGGAGTGACGCCCTTCATGCCGTCTACAAAGCGCATATTAAAATACCACTCATCGCGAATGGTAAAAGGTTTCACGCCCCGGGTGACGGGGTGAATGGGCAGTGATTGAAAAGCGGCGTCCCAATGGGGGTTGACCGACCAGTCAATTTCGAAGCAGCCGCCGATCCAGCGGAGGAACTCCTGCTGCCCCAATTCAATCGTAGGTTCCACGGCGTAATGCAGAAGCCCTAATCCTGCCCCGCCGGACAGGATCTTTTCCAAGGCAGGGAGGTTGTCCTCCGCGAGGGCGATGTGCTTTTTTCCACCATCGCAAAAGAGGATGACCGCATCGACGTTCTTGAATGCCGTGCTGTCTTTTGGCCAGCCATTCAGCGCCACCTGTGTGCGCAAGCCCGGCACTGCGGTCAGACATTTCTGCAGCAGGAGTACGCCCGCATTGTGTTCATGCTGGCCGGGACCGTGGCTGGGCGGCCCGGCGATCAAGAGGACATTCTTGTCGGCGGCAATAAGGGTGGGGCTGACGGCGAGGAAGAACAGCGCCACGGACAATAACGGGGAGAAGAAGGGACGCATGGGAATTGAAAATACATTCCGGTGACCGGGAATTTGGCAATCGCGAAGGTGATTTTTTGGCCGGTCGCTCTGGGTGGCGTGCGACTTTCCCCAAAGCAGACCTCGCTGAACCGCCGGCCGAGAACTGGGTCAAAGCGTGTGGTATGAAATCCCATCTTGTGAGCCGGCTGCTACCGGCAGTGATGCTGGCTTTGGCGTTCCCGGGGTGTAATACCTTTAAGTCTCGCGCCCGGGAAAAATCGGCAACGTTCGACGCCCTCCCGAACGAGGCGCAACAGCGGTTGCGGAGGGGGGAAATCGATATTGGGGATACTCACGACATGGTTTACATCGCGCTTGGTCAGCCGGACGAGCGTCGCGAAACAATTACCAGTGACGGTGGACAGGAGACCTGGATATACCGAACCTATTGGCAACAGTATGAGGGGACGGCATGGGCGGGCTGGCGACGTGTTGTAGTGCCGGCATCGAATGGGCGCGGTTACATAATTTTCCACGAACCTGTCAGCCGTGATGTCTATAGCGCGCGAGCCGATGACGTCATAAGGGTCACGCTTGCACGCGGCGTGGTGCGGGCCGTGGAGCAACAAATCAAACGTTAGGTCCGGTGTTCGCTGTCGGCAAAAAATGGGCGTCTGGTGCGCCAGAAAGGTGTGGCGGTCAACTCCGTTTATTTTGTCTCGCCGCGGAAAATTTCATCTTGGGAGAGGCCGGTCAGGCTCGTGAGGCCCTTTATCAGTCGCCAGAACACCAGCATCATTGCCGCCATGCTCGGGACCACAATCACAGGCCATGACAGCAGGTGCATCCGGCCAAGTTCCGCGTTGAACTCCGGGGTGCCGGCCGGGCTGCGCAAAACGTAGCGGGCGAGGCCAAAATTCAAGACAGCGCTTCCGAGGAAGGCGCACGCCAGCCAGATACTAGCCTGCCTGAGCAGGGTTTCAAAGGAGCGCTGGTTCTGGCGCTGCGCGAGCGCGGCTTCCACCCGCGGCACGTCGACGATCTGATCATTGAAGATCAACTCCCGCACCAAGGGCGTTTTGGCCCTGAGTGAGAGCAGGACCGCGAGACCGATTACGCTGGGCACCGCGGCTTCCTTTACCGCGAACCAAAATCCGCTCACTTTCATGACGCCGAGTCCGCCCGATAACAGCACACTGCCAAATCCCACAATCGAAAGAAAATTGGTTTTCCTGCGAGCGGCGAAATCATAGATCCCGTAGCCGACGGGAAAAGCGAGGGCGATAACGAGCCCCCAGATCGGCCCAAGCCAGCGGTCACCGCTGAACTTCATCAAGATGATCGAGGGCACGACCAAATTACAGATCAGGTTGATCAGAAGGTTTTCTCGTTTGGGCGTAGTGGAGGTCACTGGTCGAACTCAATTGCAATGCGAACGCGCGCGGAAGCGGAAAGCGGCAAAAATACAACTTTCCTGGTTCCCGGTTGCCGATTTTCTGTCATTGCTGCCTTTCTCATGATTCTACTTGGCGTAAACATCGACCACTGTGCCACCCTGCGGCAGGCGCGTTATCGTGCCGCGACGGGGGATGCCGAGCCAGTCGAACCCGATCCAATCGCGTTTGCGCTGGCGGCGGAACGCGCCGGCGGCGATGGAATTACGGTGCACTTACGCGAGGATCGCCGGCATATTCAGGATCGCGACGTCCGGCGCTTGCGGGAAACGATTTCAACGCGGCTGAATCTGGAAATGGCCTGCGTTCCCGCCATGACCGATTACGCGCGGAAATTGAAGCCTCATTCCGTTTGCCTGGTGCCTGAAAGTCGCGAGGAAGTCACCACGGAGGGCGGACTCGATGTCGTGGGGAATCGCGACCGGGTCGCGACGTGCATCGACGCCATGAACGCGGCGGGTATAAAAACCAGCCTGTTCATCGATCCCGACGAAGCGCAGATCGAGCTTAGCGCCAAAATCGGCGCGCCTTGGATCGAATTGCACACGGGAGCGTACGCTAATGCTTATCATTCGCCGCGTCGGGGTGTTGAACTTGAGCGCTTGCGCAGAGGCGCCGTCCAGGGCTCCGCGCTTGGCTTGGTCGTCAACGCGGGCCACGGCATCAACTACACAAATATCACCGAAGTGCGCACGTTGCCGCATTTGCATGAGCTCAACATTGGCCACAGCATCGTGAGCCGAGCGCTCTTTACCGGCGTCGAAGAGGCGGTCCGCGAAATGAAGGCGCGGATGAACCCTTGAGTGGCAGGTATGGCAGGCGCTGGATTTACTTTTCCCTCTCTGAAATGACCCTTTTGTTCCGACAACGCACGGAATTTGCGGCCCAGCAGCGTTGTCCGGCAGCGTGCCTTAAGGCTACCCGGAAGCGGACGCGGGCCATTGCCCCATGAACATCCACCTTCCACCCGGCGGATTCCTAATAGGGCTGGGCGCCGATCTCATCGAGATCGAACGCGTCCGCGGCGTGCTGGATCGCCAGGGTGAGCGATTTTTGCAGCGTGTGTTTACCGATGAGGAACGCGCATATTGCTCGAAAATGGCGCATCCGCATAAGCATTACGCGGCGCGGTTTGCGGCCAAGGAGGCCGTTTCGAAGTGCTTTTCGACCGGCATCGGCGCCGAACTCGGGTGGCGTTCCGTTTCCATCTACCATGGCGATCGCCATCAGCCGTTGGTCAGGCTGGACGAGCTGGCCGCGGCCCTGTTGCAACGGGTCGGCGCCACGCATGTTCATGTGAGTCTTTCCCATACGGAGACAATGGCGATGGCCGTCGCCGCCCTTGTGCGGCATCAACCGGATTGATCCGATGGACGACGATCCGAATTACGAGAGTCCGCCGCCTCCGGTTCCGGCGTCGAAACCCTCGAAGGTGCCTTCATGGATCATGCTCGGTTTCGCGTTTGGCGCCCTTTTTGTGTGGTCCTTGCGTGAGCCGGCCGTGGACGCCCCAGTGAAAGTGGTGGAGGTGATCCGGCCGGCGCCGCAGCCGCCGAAGTTGACGCAAGTCGAAGCCGTTTTTGAGGCGTTCCGCACTTTTGCGGTTTGGCAGAACGATGACAGCACCGAGATCGCATTTTGGAATTCAGACACCCACGACTATACGGATTTCTTCGAGGTGCGGCGGATTGGGAGCAGCCTGTATTTCCGCAGTATTCCCAGACTGAACGGTCACGTTCTTAACTACGGCGAGCGTCTTCCGGCTGAAAGCCCGATCCGTTTTACCGCGCCCGCGGATGTCACCGAGAGCACGCAGAATAGGATCAGTCCGTCCACGTTCGCGCCGCTGCCGCGGGGCCGGTCCAAGATTGAGCCGGTGGAAAAGATCGTGGTTCCGCCAACCACCCCCTTGCGTAAGAACGATTCATCGGCGAAACCATGATCGGCGGCTCACACCCCATTCTATCCTGCGCTGAAGCGCGGAAATTGGAGTCCGATCTCTTCGCCGGGGGGGAGGCGCAGGAGTGGGCTGCGATGCAACGTGCCGGCCGGGCGATCGCGCGCGCGGTGGTTCGCGATTTCGATGAAATCGGCGGATTTCCCGCGCATGGGACGGTGCTCGTGCTGGCGGGCAAAGGCCACAACGGCGGGGATGCCCTGATCGCGGCCCGGACGTTGCTGCAGCAGTTTCCGGGAGCGAGCGCCGCGGTCGGCTTTGCTTTTGGCGAACGAGCGCTGCGTCCCCTCGCCGCGCGCGCTTGGCGGGAACTCGAGCAGGCGGCCGAGGCACGCGTTTGCCGCTGGTTGCCGGGCGCGAAAACGGTGACGCCGCACACGACGAGCGTCGGGTTTGCCCTTTGTCTCGACGGCGTATTCGGATTCCAATTTCGCGCGCCGGTGGACGAGCGGATCGCAGCGTTGTTTGCCGCCGTGGCGGCGCTGCCGATCCGGCTGCGGGCCGCCATCGATCTGCCGAGCGGCCTCGGGCCCGACACCAAAGCTGGCGATCCCGTGCTGAGGGCTGACTTTACCTATGCGACCGGAAGCGTGAAAGCCCCCGTGATTAACGGCTTGAACCTGGTTCACGTGGGCCGCCTGCGCTATTTAGACCTGGGTTTTTTCACCCGTGACGAGGGGGCTTCCCGCCTGCGCGTCCTGACGCCCGATGTCCTCGCCCCAATGAGTGGATTGCGACGGCCGGCATCGGATAAACGCGACTATGGCCATCTCTTCATTGTGGGAGGGTCGCTGAGCTACCCCGGTGCAGTTTTGATGTCGGTGCTTGGCGCGTTGCGCAGCGGAGTCGGTTTGGTCACGGTGTTTGTGCCCGAGTCGCTGGTGGCGTCGTTTGCGGCACGCGCGCCCGAGGCCATGTGGGTGGGCTGGCCGGAGACGCCGGCCGGTGCTCTGGCCTTGGAAGGCGAGTCATTGCTGGCCCGGCGGATTGAAGGAGCGACGGCGTTGCTCATTGGCCCGGGTCTCGGACGTGAGAGCGAAACGCGCGCCTTGGTGGCGGGTATCGTGAAGACGTCGACGAAACCGCTGCTGCTCGACGCCGATGCGCTGCAACCTGAAATCATTCGGGCGGGCGCCGCGCGCCGCATCTTGACGCCGCATCTCGGGGAATTGCGGCGAATGCTTCCAGGCGATGACTTTTATCGCACGACGGTGGGAAAGGAAGCGGTGGTCGTGGTGAAAGGTCCGTTGACGGCCATCACCACTGGCGCCGGCCGCGAGGGATATTACAGCCCCTTTGGCGGTCCAGTGCTGGCACGAGGCGGAAGTGGTGATGTGCTGGCGGGGCTGATGGGCGGTCTTCTCGCCCAGAATCCCGCCGAAACTTTGTTGGCGGCCGCGCGGGGAGTGGTCTGGCACGGCATGGCAGCCGATGCGCTGGCCCGCGCCCATGGTCAAGTGGCGGCACACACGACGCAGTTAATCGAGTTCTTGCCGACGGTGTTGCGCGAAATCGCCGCCGCACCGGATTCCGACTGAGCCTTTCGGCCGGCAGCGACAGAGCTGGTGGCGATTTTTATCGCCGGCAAAAGCGGGCTGGGCAGCTTGCATGGTGATGAACAGCGAGCTGAGCGAGCGGCAGGCCTTTCTCATTCTGAACGCGCTGCCGAACATTGGCCCTATTACCCTCAATCGGCTGTTGCAGGAATTGGGTGGTGATCCCCGACTGGTGCTCGCGGCGGAAAGGCGGCGGTTGGAATCGGTCAAAGGAGTCGGACCGGTGATCGCGGAGAGTATTGCCACGTGGCGCGAGCGACTGGATCTAGCCCGGGAAGAAGAGCGCATGGAGAAAAGCGGCACGGATTTTATCACGACGCGCGATACCGACTATCCACGACTGTTGAAGGAGATTCACGACCCGCCCATCGGATTGTATCGGAGAGGTCGGTACGATTTCTCGCAGCCTTGCGTGGCCATTGTCGGTTCCCGGCGCACGACGCTGTATGGCCCGAGTGTGGCCCGGCGGTTTGGCTCCGAGCTGGCGCGACTCGGGTTTTGTGTCGTGAGCGGACTTGCGCGTGGCATCGATACCGCGGCGCACGACGGTGCACTGGAGGCAGGCGGAAAAACAGCTGCCGTTCTTGGCACGGGGATCGACATCATTTATCCGCCTGAAAACCTCGAGTTGTACCGCCGCATCGAGGTGAATGGCGCCGTGCTTTCTGAATTTCCCTTTGGCCGCCGCGCGGATCGGCAATCCTTTGCGATGCGGAACCGGATTGTCGCCGGCATGTGCGAAGCGACCATCGTGGTGGAAAGCGACGTCGATGGGGGCGCGATGATCACGGCGCGCTTTGCGGGCGAGCACGGCCGGCTGATTTTCGCGGTGCCGGGCCGGATCGACCAGAGCACGAGCGCCGGTTGCCACCAATTGATCCGCGATGGCGCGACCTTGCTGACCACTATCGACGATCTTTTGTCCGAACTTAACTACCTCGAAGGTCTGCGCCCTCAGCCGATCGCCGTCAAACCTGCGGACACCGTGGCCGGGCGTCCGGCTAATCTCACGCCGGAGGAGGCGCGGGTTTTCGAGTGCTTTCGCGGGGGGGGCATTCTCTCGCCGGATGCGTTGGGCGGACTCACGGGCCTCGGGGCCGCGCAGCTTTCCGCGACTTTGATGATGCTGGAGTTGAAGCGCCTGATCGCAAAACGCCCGGATGGCGCGTTCGAAGCGCGCGGTTAGAAGTGCCACATGTTTGCCGTTCCAAACGGAAGTTCGACAGCGTCTCACGCAGCCATTCAACTTCGCGCGTTGAACTCAAGGCTGGAGCAATTTTCCTTTGTCCCGGATCTGTTTCCGGCATCACCCCTGCCGTCCGGTTTTTTTCTCAGGCGAACGTGGAGCGGTCGAGCAGGGCGATGGTTGATTGGCGGTTTGCAGGCCGTGGCCTTACTGAATTTCACCTCGGCAGCGCAACCGCCGGCGAGCCCGGCGAAAGCGATGCAGGTGTTGAAAGCCAATTGCCTGGAGTGTCATGGCAAGGAAAAGCAAAAAGCGGGCCTGCTCCTCACGACGAGGGAAGCCGCTTTGCAAGGAAGTGAGGCCGGCGTCGTGCTGGTACCCGGGAAACCAAAGGAAAGTATCCTGATCGACGTGTTGTTGCCCGAGGCGGATCCGCACATGCCGCCCAAGAAGCAGCTCTCGCCCGAACAAATTCGTTTGCTGCGAGCTTGGGTGCAGGAAGGAGCCGTATGGGATGAGACCGCCCTGGCCGCCCCGGTCGTTCCGGAACTCCCCGTGAATCTTCACGCCCTGCCAGCTTCCTATCGACCGGTGTTGAGCGTGGCATTGTCGGCGGACGCCAAACGACTCGCGGTGGGTCGCGGCAACCGCGTGATCTTATACGACGTTGATGATGCGAAGGCGAAAATGGTGGCGCAACTCGAGGGTCCCCGCGATGCCGTGCAGTCACTCGCATGGAGCTCGGACGGCCGCTGGCTCGCGGCCGGGGAGTATCGTCGCATCTGGCTCTGGGATGCCCAAGCGCTGACGGTCACGGCCGAGCTGACGAAAGACCTGGTGGGGCGCATTAGTGTTTTGGAGTTCACCCCGGACAACACCACGTTGGTGGCGGCCGACGGGCAGGTCCCGATTACCGGTATTGTACACCTTTGGGACGTGAAAACGGCGACGCTGTCGTCGTCGTGGACGGCGCACAAAGATGCCATTTTCGGATTGAAGATCAGTCATGACGGCCAGTGGGTCGCGACCTGCGGCTCCGACAAACTCGCCAAGCTTTGGGAGCTGAGTTCAGGCGACGAGATTGCCCGCTACGAAGGACACACCGGGCAGGTTCTTGCGGTAGCCTTTAACGATGACGACTCCATGATCGCCACCGGCAGCGCTGACCGGGAAATCAAGATATG
>JBEENF010000131.1:0-8862 GCA_041192325.1 Verrucomicrobiota bacterium | reverse complement strand
CCCACCCATGACATTCTCCCTTCCCACGCTCCCGCTGCGGCTTTTCACTTTTGCGCTGCTGGGCTCCGGCCTGCTCGGCGGCGGGCTGACGGCGGCCGAGCGGAAACCCAACTTCATCGTCATCATGGCCGACGATCTCGGGTTCGGCGATCCGTCGTGTTATGGCGGCCAAAGCATCCTCACACCGAATATCGACCGGCTCGCCGCAGAAGGGCGGCGGTTCACCAGCGGCTACTGCTCCGCCTCGACGTGCACCCCGACGCGCTACTCGTTCCTCACCGGCGAGTATGCCTTTCGCCGCAAGGGCACCGGCATCGCGCCGCCCAACGGCCGGCTCGTCGTGCCGCCGGAGAGCACGAGCATCGCGGATCTGGTGAAAAGTGCGGGCTATCGCACGGCAGTCATCGGGAAATGGCATCTCGGGCTGGGCGATGAATCCGGGCCAAATTGGAACGGCGAAATCAAGCCGGGGCCGCGCGAGATCGGTTTCGATTACAGCTTTCTCCTTCCGACGACGAACGACCGCGTGCCGCAGGTGTATGTCGAAAATCAGCGCGTGCTCAACCTCGATCCGGCCGACCCGCTCTGGGTGGGTGACCGGAAACCCGAGGGCGGGCATCCCACTGGTATCAGCCACCGCGATACGCTAAAGATGGATTGGTCGCACGGCCACAACGGCACGATCCACAATGGCATCAGCCGCATCGGTTTTTACACCGGTGGCACGAAGGCGCGTTTCCGCGATGAGGACCTGGCCGACAAATGGATCGAAAAATCCGCCGCTTGGCTCGAGGCGAACCGGGCCTCGCCTTTTTTCCTGTTCTTTGCGTCCCACGATCCGCATGTGCCGCGGATGCCCCACGAGCGCTTTCAAGGCGCCACGAAGCTCGGCTACCGCGGCGATGCCATCGTGCAATTCGACTGGTGCGTGGGCGAACTGATGAAGGCGCTCGACCGGCTCGGGCTCGCCGAAAATACGCTGATCGTGCTGTGCTCCGACAACGGTCCGGTAATGGACGATGGTTACAAGGATGGCGCGCTGGAGCAACGAGGCCGGCACCGGCCCGGGGGACCGTATCGCGGCGGCAAATACAGCGTCTATGAAGGGGGCACCCGCACCCCGTTCATCGCCCGCTGGCAGGGCCGGATTCAGCCCGGCGTGTCGGATGAAATCGTGTCGACGATCGATCTGGCGGCGAGTTTCGCCGCGCTGGCGGGCGCCACGTTGCCGGCCGCGGCGGTCCCCGATAGTTTCGATGTTTCGGGCGCGCTCACCGGCGCGAAGGGGGCGAAAGGCCGCGACCATTTCCTGCAGCAGGACAACGGCGGCACGGGTAATTTCGGTTTCCGCTCCGGCAACTGGAAACTCGTGCGGCACGACACGAAGTTGGCGCGCAACCGGATCGTCGAGCAGCCGCTCGAGAACGTGCCAGTGCCGCAGTTTCAGCTCTTCGATCTGGCGGTGGACCCCGGCGAGACGACCGATGTGCTCGCGCAGAATCCGGAAGTCGGCGACCGCCTGAAGGCGCGGCTGGCGGAAATCGTTGCCGCCGGTCGCAGCCGCAGCTGACGGCAGCGTCCGGTGCACCCCGCCGATGCTTGATTTCATGACGACGCGCAAGTTTCGCCGGTCCCTGGCGGCCTTCCTGCTCGCCGCGATTCCCGGCGTCACGACCCTCGCGGCCGCTGCCACGGCCGGCGTGAAGCCGCCGAACATCGTATTCTTTCTCGCCGACGATTACGGCCAGCGCGATGTCGGCGCTTACGGGAGCACGTTCTACGAGACGCCGAGTCTCGACCGGCTGGCGCGCGAAGGCGCGCGGTTTACGGATGCGTATGCCGCCTGTCCGGTGTGCTCGCCGACGCGTGCCAGCATTCTCACGGGCCAGTGGCCCCAGCGGACCGGCATCACCGATTACATCGCGCCCGACGGCACGAACCTGCCGGAAAAATGGCGGCGCAACACGCCGTTGCTCCCCGCCCCGAACCGCGACCGGCTGGCGCTTGATGCTCCCACGCTGGCCAAGGCGATGAAGGCGGCGGGTTATGCGACCTTCTTCGCGGGCAAGTGGCACCTCGGACCGGAAACGCACTTTCCCGAGCACCAGGGCTTCGATCAGAATCTCGGCGGCAACGAGAAAGGCGGGCCGTATGGCGGCGGGAAATATTTTTCACCCTATGCAAACCCGCGCCTGACCGACGGGCCCGACGGCGAGCACCTGCCCGACCGTCTGGCGACGGAGGTGAATAAGTTCATTGCCGCAAACCGCGCGAAGCCGTTCTTCGCCTATTATTCGTTTTACGACGTGCACACGCCGTTGATGGCGCGGGATGATTTGCGCGCGAAATACGAGGAGAAGCGTCGGAAGCTCGGCCTCGAAGCCAGGTGGGGTAGGGAAAGCGAGCGCGACGTGCGGCTCGTGCAGGAGCACGTCGTCTATGCGGCCATGGTCGAAGCCATGGACCTCGCCGTGGGCAAGATCCTCGCGAAGCTCGACGAACTTGGTCTGCGGGAAAACACGCTCGTCATTTTCACGAGTGACAACGGTGGCCTCTCGACGAGCGAAGGCTGGCCGACCTCGAATCTCCCGCTGCGGGGCGGAAAAGGCTGGATCTACGAGGGCGGGATTCGCGAGCCGCTGCTGGCGCGGTGGCCGGGCGTGATCGCGCCGGGCCGCGTGGTGCGCACGCCGGTGAGCAGCCCCGATTTTTTCCCGACGCTGCTGGAGGCGGTCGGCGCAAAAGCGGCGGCCGGCCAGGTGTTGGACGGCGTGAGCCTTCTGCCCGTCTTCCGGGGCGGCGATCTGCCGGAGCGCGCGCTTTACTGGCACTATCCGCACTACGGCAATCAGGGCGGAGCCCCTGCCGCGGCGATTCGCCGGGGCGCTTGGAAGTTGATCGAGTGGATGGAGGATCAGCGCGTGGAGCTCTTCGATGTCAGCCGCGATGTCGGCGAGGAAAATGATCTCGCGCGCCGCGAGCCGGCCCGCGTCGCGTCGTTGCGCGCGGAGCTGCGGGCGTGGCAGACGAGGGTCGGCGCACGTTTTCCCACGCCGAATGCCGCTTTCGATCCGGCGAAGCCGAGCGGCCGCGCGGCCCACCGCACGACCGAGAATGCCCGCGCGGCTGACGGCGAGGCGTCCCGGAAGACCAAGGGGACAAAGTGAGGGAAATGAAACACGGGAAACGTCCCGCAGGTGGCGCCGCCGGACCGCCGCCCCGATCCCCTGGCGCCTGTGCTCCTCCACTGCGGGCGAAACTTTTCCCCCACTTATGAAGCCCGTCTCCCTTTCCGCCGCTTTTCTGGCTACGCTTGCCGTTTCCTGTCTGCTCATCAGGCCGCTCGCGGCCGCGGAGAATCCTCCGCCCAACATCGTGCTGATTGTCGCGGATGACATGGGTTACGCCGACTTCGGCGTGCAGGGCGCGAAGGGCTTCAAGACGCCGCATCTGGACCGGCTCGCGGGCGAGGGCACGCGGTTCACCAGTTTTTACGTGGCGCAGCCGGTCTGCACCGCGTCGCGGGCGGCGTTGATGACGGGGGCGTATCCGAACCGAGTCGGGCTGCAGGGTGCGCTGAATCACACGAGCCGAAACGGGATTCACGAGGACGAGTGGCTGTTGCCGGAAATGCTCAAGGCGCGCGGCTATGTGACGCTCGGCACGGGCAAGTGGCACCTCGGCACGACGATGAAGTTCAACCCCACCCGCCACGGCTTCGACGAGTGGCTCGGCATTCCCTACTCGAACGACAACTCGAAGTATCACCCCGTGCTCGCGAAGGAAATGCCGCCGCTGCCGTTTTACGACGGCGAGACGATCATCGAGCACGATCCCGATCAGGCGCAGTTCACACGGCGCAGCACCGACCGGGCGGTGCAGTTCATCGAGCGCAATGCCTCCCGGCCGTTCTTCGCCTACGTGCCGTATGTGATGCCGCATGTGCCGATCTTCGCCTCCGATAAATTCCAGGGCCGCTCGGGCGCGGGACTTTTCGGCGACGTGATGGAGGAACTCGACGCGGGAGTCGGGGACATCCTCGCGACCTTGCAGCGCCTGCGGCTTGATGAGCGGACGCTCGTGATCTTCATCTCCGACAATGGCCCGTTTCTTTCCTACGGCGAACATGCCGGTTCGGCCGGGCCGCTGCGCGAGGGAAAGCTGACCGTGTTCGACGGCGGTGTCCGCGTGCCGTGCCTCGTGCGCTGGACCGGTCGCGTGCCGAAGGGTCGCGTCTCGAAGGAGCCGTTCATGGCGATCGACTGGATGCCGACCCTCGTGGAGCTCGTCGGCGGGAAAGCGCCGGAAAAGAAAATCGACGGCCTCTCCGTGAAGAGTCTGCTGCTCGGCGAGCCCGGCGCGCGTTCGCCGCACGACAATCTGTTTTTCTACTCGGGCACGGAGCTGCACGCGGTACGCAGCGGCAAATGGAAACTTCACCTCCCGCACCCCTATATGACGGTGCTCGCCGAACCCGGGCGCGCCGGAAAACCATCCGGCTGGGGAAAACTGGAGGCTAAATCCATCACGCAGTCCGGCATCGATGGCATCGCGAGCCGCCACGGCTATCGCGTCGCTAAGATCGAGCTCTCCCTCTTCGACCTCGAGGCCGATCCCGGCGAGACGAAGAACCTCGCCTCGGCGCATCCTGACATCGTGAAACGAATCTCCGCCGCCGCTGAGGCGATGCGTCAGGACCTGGGCGACGACCTGACCAAGACTGCGGGCAAGGGTCGGCGGGCGGTTGGAAAGGACCCGTCCTCCCGCCAGTGATGCCTCGCACCGGCAGCTCTGAAATCGCCGTTTTTCCTGGTTCGTGCCGGCGTCGCGATGGCCGCGGCGATGACGCTCATGACATGGGTTGGGGCGACCTGTCGTGTTTGGGCAACACCCAGGCGAGCCCGCCGCACCTCACCCGCCTCGCGGCGGAGGGCATGCGCTATTCGCCATTCCAGGTGAACTCGCCGATCTGCTCGCCGTCGCGCACGGCGCTGAGCACGGGCCCGTATCCGCATCGCTGGCGCATCCCGTCGTTCCTGCGCAATCGCGCGGATGACGAGCGCCGCGGCATGGCGCAGTGGCTCGCCCCGCAGGCGCCGATGCTCGCCCGGTTTCTCAAGCCGGCCGGCTACGCGACCGGACCTTTTGCAAATGGCACATGGGCGGCCAGCGCGATGGGGCGGACGCGCCGTTGATCCTAGATTCCGCAGTTGAACCCAGGATTTACGCGCCGACGGGCGCGGGATTTGGGTCGGTGGGGCCGGAGTCCGCGCCTGGCGCTCCGGGCGCATCGTTCATCATCTGCCGGTTTGACCGCTCAATGCGATACAGTTGGGTCGTCGAGGATGTGGATCAGCCGGTCGGCTGTATGGGCGGACGCCCGCTTTTCGAATTCGGCCAGGAACACTTTCCTGGTCGGGATGAAATAGCCGTCGCGCGGCCATTTTTCTCCGATCTCGGGCCGCTGGTCGAAGGTCGCGACCTTGGTCAGATACGCGTCGTAGACGACGCCCATGCTGGCCCGCAGCGTCGCTATCACTTGCAGGGCTTCTTCGAGCGTCACCTTGTCTTTCGGATAGGACCATGTGGTCGCGCCCATGATATCCTTCAGCTTCCAGTCGGTCTTGGGCGACTTCGGATGCTCGTTGTGGCAGGTGGCGCAGCCCTGCGCGACCACATGGTCGGCGAACATCGCGCTCTGCTGGCCGATATCGGTGGCCTTGAAGAATTGGGGCTCGCCGGTCTGGCGCATCTTCTGGAAAGCGGCGGCCTGCACGCCGGTGAACAGATTCGACTGGGCGATCGGGTAATCCGAACCAAGAAATAGACCGAGTGGGACTTGGGTCTTCTGAATGGCGGTCGCGGTCTCCCGCAGGAAGAGCGCCGGCAATGGTCCGGCCTGCATATCGGCCTCGCGCCAGTTCTCGTCGAACTTCATTCCGCGCTGCAAGCCCGGGTTGACGATCTCGGCGGTCCAGAGAGTGCGCGCCGCCACCTGCTCGGCCGCCAGAATACGAAAGAGCTTTTCGACCGGGATGGTGCGCCCTGCGGTTTGACCTTCCGCGAGCGGCAACGGACGCGAAGCGAACAGATAGATCGCTGCGAGCAGGAAAGCGCCGCCCCAGATCGCGGCCTTGCCGAAGGCGCGTTTCGAGGAGGTGGGGGTCGAGGGGGTCGGCATCACTGGGATCCTTTTTTCGCCGGGAATTTCATGTCGTGGCCATAAGGCGAGGCGCCGCCGGCGAGGTAGTCCCGGACGGCGGATTCGGAATATTTGTCGTTGAACTGCTTCTGCGCAGCGCGCTTGTGATTGCCGTGGAAGTCATGACAGCCGAGGCAGGTCGTCCAGGCTTGCTGTGCTACGAGTTGCTGGTGCGAGGGGCCGTTGAGGATGGGTTCGTTCTTCACGTCGAGCTCCTGATGGCAGCTCTTGCACGAGGTCTGCGGAGCGGTGACGCGCACGCCTTGATGCTCGCGATGGCAAGAGACGCAGTTCTGGGCGCCGAGGTCGGCGCGGGCGTCCGCGAAGCGCGGCTCCAGGAAGCGATGCACCGGATGACTGTCGCTATCGCGGAGATGGCATTTCGTGCATTGCGGGTTGCCGACGCTCGTGTGTCCAAACGCCGCGTCGGCCTCGCGCCGGCCAAGCCAGTATTGCGCCTTGGCCTGCAATTGCTGACGCGGGGTGCCGGGCGCCTTGATGTGGCAATCGGCACAGCCTAGCGTCTCGTGGCCCGTGTTGGCTGGACCCTTGGCATAGACGCGCTCGAGTTGCGGCAGCAGCAACACGGCGAGCGCTGCGAGTGCGAGCAGCCCGCCGACCACATAGGCCGCGATCTTGACCGGACGCTCGGGAGGAGGCGATTGCGACATGATCAATACCACAGCGACATGAAGCCGTGTGTCACGGCGAGGCCTGAACCGGCGCAGGTCAGGAGGATGTGGAGACCGAGCAGAACACGGCGCGCACCGTCCCAGCGGGGCCAGCGGGGATGCGCGCCCAGGATCGCGCCGCTCGCAAGGCTCGCCAACATGGCAATGCCAAGCCAGAGGCTGATCGCGAAGCCGAATTTCATGCTGTGCAGCCACATCATGAAGATCACGGCGGGGCCGATCGCGATATGGATGCCGTAGCTGCGCGAGGCTTCCAGAAAGTCGCCGCGCAGCCGCACGATCGCGAGCTGCCATTGCCAGATGATGAGGCCGACGAGGGCCGCGCCGGTAAGGGCGCTATAGCTCATCGAGGCTTGCAGCTTTTCAAGCGCGGGGATGCGCAGGACCAACAGCGCCTGGAGCACGAAAGCCGCGCAGGCCGCGAGCAGCACATAGCCTGTGACGGTGCGCGAGGTCCGCGATAGCACCGAGGTCGAAGCCACCATCGGCCGCTCGGCCGGCAGCGCACCGCCGACCGCGTCGAAGGATTCGATGTGGATGCTCTGTGCGCCGATGCCCTGCGCCAGCAGAAGCCTTTGCGCTTCCGCTTGGAAGGCTTTGGGACCGCAGATCAGCCAGTCGCAGTGAGGATGCTCGCCGGCGAGATTTTTCAGGTCGTCGGCCGTGAGGCGCCCCTGTTCGCGGGTGATGCGGGCGTTGAAAGTAATCTGGTCGTGCTGCGCGGCGAGCGCCTGCAGTTCGTCCTCGCAGACCAGGTCTTCACGCGTCGAAACCGAATAATCGATATGCATCCGGCGAGCCGGGCCACCGGCTGCCGCCGAGCGGCAGATACCGAGCGCGGGCGTGAGTCCGATTCCGCCGACCAGGCAGACGAGCGGACGCGGATCGTCGAGCTCGAAGAAAGACGTGCCGGATGGCGGCAGGACC
Source organism: Verrucomicrobiota bacterium (assembly GCA_041192325.1). Lineage (GTDB taxonomy): Bacteria > Verrucomicrobiota > Verrucomicrobiia > Opitutales > Opitutaceae > ER46. The sequence goes on along the minus strand of JBEENF010000131.1, from coordinate 1,041 downwards.
GCGAGCGCGACGCCCGCCCGCATGTTCTCGAACAGCCAGGTCGACATCACGCCCTGCGGCTCGCGCTGGACGGTGATCTCATAGTAGCCACGTTCCGTCACCGCTGAGGTTAACGTGTAGGGCCGCTGAACCGGAACGCCGTTGATCAGGGTCTGGATCACGAGCCGCTGGCCGGGCTTGGCGATCGCATCCTGGTGGCGCGGCGGAATTTCGAACCGGAAAGATTTGACGCGCGGCCCGCGGTCGATCGCGGCGACGCAATTCACCGTCTGCCACAGCGTCTCGGCGGTGAATTCGGCCAGTCGCGGCTGGCAACCGCCGCACACCGTGCCGGCGCCGGTGCGGGCCGACAGTTCCTGCACCGAATGGCAGCCGCCGGTCATCGCGGCCTGCAAGACGCTGCCCGGCACCCGCATGCATGCGCAGATGATCGGGTCGTCGATCGGGCTGATCGAGGGCGCTTCGACCAACTCGCCGGTCCGGCCGAAAGCGTCGATCTGCGCCGGGGTAAGTGGCGTGCGCTCCAGAACCAGGCCGTGAAGATGGCCGACGCTCGCCCAGGCGCCTTTGACGATGGCGCCGACGATGGTGTCGCCCGCGATCGTCAGGGTGCGTTCGATGTTCTGCGAGGGGTCTTCGAACGACACCTGCATGCTCGGTGTCGCGTTGGTCTCCTGCACCGACCAGATGTCCTGGCCGATGATGCGGTGCGCCACCACGGTGCGGTTGTCGGCGACACGATAGACCACGCCGATCGCCGGGCGGTCGAACAGCTCGGCGGTGAACTGCACCGCGACGCCGCGTCCGCCATAGCTGTACATATTGCGGAGCGCCGCGACGTGCTGGCGCACCCGCTCGTCGGTCTGGTGGGCGCGGCGGAAGTCGGTGGCCGCCACCACCAGCACCCGCAGTTCGCCATCGGCGACCACGGAGGCGACGCGCGGCTTGCCGTCGATCAGCCTCAACTCCCCGAAGGATTGTCCCGTCTTGAGGCGTGCGAGCTGGACGATGTTGCCGTTTGGCGCGGTGCGGAACACGCGG